>NZ_JBEZEB010000032.1:0-91304 GCF_040648615.1 Catellatospora sp. NPDC049111
GCCATCGTTCCGCGATGGCAAAGCGCCCCTTCTGCGCCCCGCGTGGGCCGGGCCCGGCCCGACCCGGGCGGCCGACACACCATGATCGTTCGACTTGCCGGGCAAGCGGGCGAATAGGCGGTCAAGATACGCACAGGTGCCTGGCAAGTCGAACGATCATGGGTCGGCGGCTCCCGGCCCCGGCCGGTCCGCTGGCGCGATGACGGGCGGTGGTCGGGGCGGGGTCGGGCTGGCTAAGCTCGCTGCACTATGAGCGAGCACCACGAGCGGCAGGCCGAACCGGTCGAGCGCACCGGCGATGAGGTACGGAGCAACTGGGTCCAGCGCCGCCGGGACAAGATCTACAACGAGATCTCGGCCAACCGGCGCGGCGAGTACACCGTGCCGACCTGGGTCCTGGCCGCGCTCCTCGGGCTGTTCATCGCCGGCTGGATCGCGCTGATCGTCTTCAAGTGAGCTCGGCTGCCGCCACTGGGCCCGGCTGCCGTGGCCCTTCGGCTTCCAGGTCGCGGCGCTCGTGACGCTCGCCGTCCTGGCCGCGCTGGCCACGCGCTCGGGCCGGGCGGCTCCCCGCCGCATCGCCTGCTTCGCCGAACGTGCGGCCCAGCTGCCTCGAACCGTTGGGAAGGGCACCTTCTACATCGCGAAGCGATAAGAAGGTGCCCTTCCTTCGGTTCAGAGGGTGGTGGCGTGACGGCCGGCGGCGGCGCAGGCGAGGAAGTAGGCGTGGTCGCCGTCGAGGTCGCGGCCCATGGTCGAGAGTTTGACCGGGGACGCGCGCAGTGCCTCGTCGAGGCCGGTGGTGGGGACGGCCACGATCCGGTGGCGGGCGGCCAGCGGCGCCAGGGCTCGGGCCACGTCGGTGGCGAGGGGTTCGGGCAGGTCGGCGGGGACGACGAGGTCGGCGGGGGCGAGCGCGACACGGCCAAACGAGGTCAGGCTGTGATGGGACACGCCGCGGTGGCGGGCGCGGGGGTCGGCGTCGGAGATGCGCAGCGCGCCGACGGGGCGGCCGCCGAGCACGGCTGCGGCGTTGACCGCCTCGCCGGCCGCGACGCCGGAGAAGCCCCAGGTGGTGCCGGTGCCGAGGTTGCCGGGGCCCTGGCTGAGGATGGTGATGTCGGCCCGCAGCACGTGCCGGGCGGCGAGCAGCCCGGTGTGGACGTTGACGGCTTCCAGGTCGCCGCCCCAGGCCTGACCGGTGGACACGGTGCCGGCCAGGCGGTCGCGCAGCGCGTCGAGGGTGCGAGAGAACCCGGCGGCCAGCGCGCCGCCGTCGGTGAGCAGGTACGCCACTCGTGCTGCCGGCGCGTCGGCGTGGATGCCGGCCAGGATCGCGGGCAGTGCCGAGTGCAGGTCGGCCACGACGACGGGCATGCCGCCGAGGTCCTGTGCGGCGGCCAGCGCCGCGCGGTGTGGGGAGGCCTCCTCGTCGGCGGCCACGCGGATCGTCTGCAGCGGGCTGTAGCGGGCTTTGACGATGTGTCCGGGCACGGGCGTGTCCTCGGGCAGCCGTCCCGGCAGCGCGACGACCATGGCGTAGCCGCCGGTGCCGAGGCCGAGGGCGAGGGCGTTGGTGTTCAGCAGCACCTCGTCGCCGACCTCGGGCTGCCCGACCAGGTCGGGGTAGGCGAGGGCGCGTACCGTCGCGGGGTCGTCGGGGGTGCGGGCGACGAGGGCGACGGTGAGTTCCTGCGCGCCGTGCCAACTGCGGCCGAGCCGCTCCACCGTGCCTGTACGCCACCGAATCACGCCCCGACCCTATCGGCCCGCCGACCGGTCCCCGCCCACGACGCCCCAGCACCGTCCCCGTGACCGGGCGTGGTGGGGCGGAGGACAGGGCGTGAGCAGGTGTCGGACTGCGGGTGCGCGAGTGGGGGAACCAGCGCTTACCGGTTACCGTTCCGGGCGCTCGCGCTGCTAGCGTGGCGGTCGTGTCGCGCAGTCGAACCGAACGCCTGGTCAACCTTGTGATCTGTCTGCTGTCCACGCGGCGCTTCCTGACCGCCGCGCAGATCGCCGCCACCGTGCCCGGATACGAGCACAACGCCGATGACGCCCGTGAACACGAGGCGTTCCAGCGCAAGTTCGAGCGGGACAAGGCCGAGCTGCGCGCGCTCGGCGTGCCGCTGGAGACCGGCACCGCCAGTGTCTTCGACACCGAGCCCGGTTACCGCATCGCCCGGCGCGACTACGCGCTGCCGGCGATCCCGCTCGCGCCCGACGAGGCCGCCGCGGTCGGCGTCGCCGCCCGGCTGTGGCGTCACGCCGGCCTGGCCGCCGCCGCCACCTCCGGCCTGGCCAAGCTGCGCGCGGGCGGCGTCGACGTGGACCCGCATGCGACCCTGGGCGTCGAGCCCGTCGTCGCGGTGGACGCCGCGTTCGAGCCGCTCACCGGCGCGGCGCGGGCCCGCCGCGAAGTGTCCTTCCCGTACCGGGTGCCCGAGGACGACGCGCCCACCACCCGGCACCTGCAGCCGTGGGGCGTCGTCTGCTGGCGCGGCCGCTGGTACGTCGTGGGCCACGACACGGTCCGCGACGCGCCGCGCTGCTTCCGGCTGTCGCGCATCGTCGGCCCGGTGCGCCAGGTCGGCGAGGACCGCGCGTTCGAGCCGCCGGCCGACCTCGACCTCATCAGCTACGTGGCCCGCTGGTCCGGGCCGGTGGAGCGCAACCGCACCACCCGGGTGCTGGTGCGTCCCGGCCGGGCCGCGGGCGTACGCCGCTGGGCGGCGAGCTGCACCTCGACCCCCGAGGGCGACGTGCTGGAACTGCGCTACGCCGACGCGGACGGCTTCGCCGCCTGGCTCGTCGGCTACGGCGCGGACGTGACGGTGCTGGAACCGGCCGAGGTCCGCGAGGCGACCATCGCCCGGCTGCGCGAGATCGCGGGCGTGACCACTTCCGCCGAACTGGCCGAGGTGGCCTGATGGGCGGTCACCGGGCCGAAGACCGCGTGCTCGCGGCAGTGGGCATGAATGAGCCCTGCGATCGGATCAGCAGGCGCGAGGCCGCCGAGGAGATGTCATGAGCAGCGCGAAGACGTCGGCGGACCGGCTTGCCCGGTTGCTGAACCTGGTGCCGTACCTGCTGGCCCGGCCGGGTATCGAGCTGGTCGAGGCCGCCGCCGACCTGGGCGTGTCCGAGCGGCAGCTGCGGGAGGACCTGGAACTGCTGTGGGTGTGCGGCCTGCCGGGCTACGGGCCCGGCGATCTGATCGACATGTCGTTCGACGGGGACCGGGTCACCATCACCTATGACGCGGGCATCGACCGGCCGCTGCGGCTGACCCCCGACGAGGCCACCGCGCTCGTGGTGGCGCTGCGCATGCTGGCCGAGACGCCGGGCGTGGCCGACCGGGACGCGATCCACCGCGCCCTGACGAAGATCGAGCAGGCCGCGGGCGAGATCGACGCGCCGGTGGCGGTGCGCCTGCCCGGCAACGACGACCGCCTGGCCGACCTGCGCGCGGCCCTGGAGCGCGGCAACGCGCTGCGGCTGAGCTACTACTCGGCGGCGCGGGACGTGTCCAGCGAGCGCGTCGTGGACCCGATGCGGCTGCTGTCGGTGTCCGGGCGCTCGTACCTGGAGGCCTGGTGCCGTTCGGCGGGGGCGGTGCGCATGTTCCGGGTGGACCGCATCGACGCGCTGACCGAGCTGGACTCCCCGGCCGCGCCGCCGGCCGAGGCGCAGTCCGGTGACGTCGCCGAGGGCGTGTTCCAGCCCGACCCGGACGCGCCGACGGTGACACTGCGGGTGGGCCGAGGCGGGCGCTGGATCACCGAGTACTACCCGTGCGAGTCCGTGGTCGAGGTGACGCCGGAGGAGTGGCTGGTCTCGCTGCGCGTCAACGACATGGACTGGGCCCGCCGACTGGTGCTCGGCCTCGGTCCGCAGGTCGTCGTGGTCGCCCCCGCCGAACTGGCCGACTCGATCCGCGACAGCGCCCTGCAGGCGCTCGCGGCGTACGCGTAGCGCGGGCCGCAGCCGCGCCGGGTCGGCCTTGATCATCCGACTTGCCTGGCACCTGGGCGTATCTTGAGTCGCCGTTCGCCCACCTGCCTGGCAAGTCGATGGACCTTGGTGCTCGATCGGCCCGCACTGAGCCACGCAGGCGCGAGTGGGCGGCACGGCGGGGCGCGGCGGGTGGGGCAGGGGTTAGGCTGCTCGCGTGGTGGCGTGGATCGTGCTCGCGGTGGTGTTGCTGAGCCTGGTGTTTCTGGGGCTCGTGCTGCGCGTGGTGCTGTGGCGCCTGGCGGGGCTCAAGGAGGCTGCGGCGGAGCTGCAGCTGGTGGCGGCGCGGGCGCAGGAGCTGGCGAAGCTCGCCGAGGGGTTGCAGGCCCACGGCGATTCGCTGAAGGTCCGGGCTGAGCTGGCCCAGGAGCGGATCGAGCTGATCAAGGCGAGCAAGGACTCCCTGAAGATCAAGAAGGCCTGATCGCCGTTCATCGGGTGGTCGATTGCTGGTCACACCGGTTGCTGCAGAAATCTGCAGCACCTCCCGCATCGCGTTGACGCTGCTTCCGGTGATGGTCGACACTTCACCTGCGGGCGCACCCCGCCGGGCCGCGTACCATTAGTCCGGAACAAGTTGGTTCAACCCCCCTCATCTCTGACTGGAGCAATCATGGGCGCCCTTAAGCCATGGCACCTCATCCTCGTGGTCGCGGTGCTGGTGATCCTCTTCGGCTCGAAGAAGCTGCCGGACGCGGCCCGTTCGCTCGGCCGCTCCATGCGCATCTTCAAGGCCGAGACCAAGGCGCTGTCCGAGGACGGCAAGGACGGCAAGGACGCGACCGCCGAGAAGGCCGACGCCCAGGTGACCGCGCAGCAGCCGCTCGACGGCCAGGCCTCCGCCAAGCCGGTCGTGGACCCGGTCCAGCGCCAGCAGTCCTGAACCCTTCCCCCGGGCTGAAGACGTGAAGAACCCCCTGGCACGTCGCGGGCCGTCCCAGCAGGAACGCGCTGCGGACGGCTCGATGACTCTCATCGAGCACATCCGGGAGCTGCGCAGCCGGCTGTTCAAGGCCTGCCTGGGCATCGTCTTGGGCATGGCGGTCGGCATCTACTTCGCCGAGCAGATCCAGAACTTCATCAACGCGCCCTACTGCAACTTCAAGGGCACGGCGATCGGCACGGCGAAGTGCTCGTTCAACTCGGTGTCGCCGGTCGACCCGTTCCTGCTGCAGCTCAAGATCGGCCTGTACGCCGGTCTGATCGTCTCCTCGCCGATCTGGCTGTACCAGTTGTGGGCGTTCATCGCGCCGGGTCTGCACAAGCACGAGAAGCGCTACAGCTACCTGTTCACCGCGATCGCGGTGCCGCTGTTCGCGGCTGGCGCCTTCCTCGCCTTCTTCGTGGTGACCAAGAGCCTGGTCTTCTTCATCGGGCTGTCCGACAACTACGAGATCAACATCGACCTGACGGGGTACTTCGACTTCGTCACCGGTGTGATGCTGCTGTTCGGGTTCGGGTTCGAGTTCCCGCTGATCCTGCTCATGCTCAACGTTGCCGGTCTGGTGACCGGCAGACGGATGCTGGGCTGGTGGCGGGTGGCCATCTTCCTGATGTTCCTGTTCGCCGCCATCGTGACGCCGACGCCGGACCCGTTCGGCATGAGCGCGCTCGCGCTGGCCATGGCGGTGCTGTACTTCATCGTCGTCGGCGTGGCCATGCTCAACGACAAGCGTCGCAACCGCGGCAAGTCGCAGTACGCGAACCTGGGCGACGACGAGACGTCTTCACTCGACGACTACGACACCGATAGCATCACGCCCGGCGAGCGCATCGAAGCGGTCGCGCCGGTCGCCTCCGCGGAGCCGATCGAGCGACGCTACGACGACATGACCTGATCGCGGCGGCTCGTCCCGCGGCTAGGAGTAGCGGCATGGGCGAGCCGAGCGGCATGAACGAGATCGTGGTGCTGCGGAACCCCGGCGCCGGCAGAGGCCGGCACCGGGGTTCCTTGCCTGGTGTGCTGGAACGGCTCGGGGCGGCCGGGCGGCCGGTGCGCGTGCTGGACGCCGCGTCCGCCGCCGAGGCCGAGCAGGCGTGCCGCGACGCCGTCGCCGCGAGCGCGGGCGCGCTGGTCGCGATGGGCGGTGACGGCACCGTGCACGTGGCCCAGCAGGCCGTCGCCGGGACCGCCGTGCCGCTGGGCGTGATCCCCGCCGGGACCGGCAACGACTTCGCCACCAGCGCCGGGCTGCCCGCCGACCTGTACGCGGCCGCGGACGCCATCGCCGCCGCGCTGCGCGAGGGCCGCACCCGAGCGCTGGACCTGGCCCGCATCACCTGCCTCGACGGCTCCCTGCGCTGGTACGGCGCGGTGCTCGCGGCCGGGTTCGACGCCATCGTCAACGAGCGCGGCAACCGCATGCGCTGGCCCCGCGGCCCGCTGCGCTACGACCTCGCCGTGTTCCTGGAACTGGTCCGGCTGCGCCCCCGCCGCTACACCGTCACCGTCGACGGGCAGACCAGCGTGCTGGACGCGGTGCTGCTGGCCGTCGGCAACACCGCGGCGTACGGCGGCGGCATGCGCATCTGCCCCGACGCCGACGCCACCGACGGCCTGCTCGACATGGTCTGGGCCGAGCCGGTCTCCCGGGCCACCCTGGTCCGCATCAAACCCCGCGTCTACCAGGGCACCCACATCACGCACCCGAAGGTGCGCTCGCTGCGCGCCCGCGAGATCACCCTCGCCGCCGAGGGCATCGTCTGCTACGCCGACGGCGAGCGCATCGGCCCGCTGCCCGTCACCGTCACGGCCGTTCCGGCGGCCGTCCACCTGCTCTCCTGACCTGCCAGAACGCCGGTAAAGCGATGGGAAGGGCACCTTCTACATCGCGTAGCGATAAGAAGGTGCCCTTCCTTCCGCCAGGCCGGTCAGGCGGGCAGGACGGCGTCGTAGGCGATCGGGAGGTGGATCGGGCCGCGCAGCACCGGGCTGGGCCGGTATGGCGGAGGGTCGGCCACCAGGCGCGGGTTCTGCAGGCGCCTGGCGAGCTGGGTCAGTGCGAGCTGGGCCTCCAGCCGGGCCAGCGGCGCGCCGAAGCAGTAGTGCACCCCGTTGCCGAAGCCCAGGTGCACGTTGTCCGGCCGGTCCGGGTCGAACCGGTCCGCATGCGGGATGCAGTCGGTGTCCCGGTTGCCCGACGCGAGGACCAGCACGATCGGGTGGCCCTTGCGGATCGTCGTGCCGCCGATCTCGATGTCGGCGACCGCGGTCCGGTTGGGCAGGAAGTGCACCGAGCCCTCGTACCGCAGCAGCTCCTCGACCATGCGGATCGCGTAGTCCGGCTCGGTGCGCAGCCGCGCCAGCGCCTCGGGGTGGCGCAGCAGGGTCAGCCAGCCGTTGGCGATCAGGTTCACCGTGGTCTCGTGACCGGCGATGAGCAGCAGGATCAGCGCCGAGAACAGGTCGCCGCCCTCCAGCCGCCCGTCCGGGCCGTCGTCGGTGACGAAGCCGGACAGCATGTCGTCGCCCGGGTTGTCCCGCTTGCTCTGCGCCAGCTGGAACATGTACATGCCGAGCTGCTGGAACGCGTCGGTGCGCTGCTGGGTCAGCTCGGGGGAGTCCTTGCCGGTGGAGTCGACGATCGGCCCGACCCACTGGCTGAACCGCGGCTCGTCCTCGGGCGGCACCCCGAGCAGCCCCGTGATCGCCGCGACCGGGAACGGGTACGCGACGTCGTCGACGAGGTCGCACTGCTGCCGGTCGGCGAGGCCGTCGATGAGCTTCGTGACGACCTCCTCCAGCAGCGGGGTCAGCTTCTCGATGCGGTCGGGCCGGTGCGGCGGCCCGAACTGGCGCATCGCGATGCGGCGCAGCGTGTCGTGGCGGGGCGGGTCGGTGCGGATGAAGCTCGGCGGCAGGTTGCTGCCGGCCTGGGCCAGCGGTCCGGCCTTGTCGGCGTACTCCGGGAGCAGGTTGGTCGGGTCGGAGCTGATCCGCGGGTCGTGCAGCAGCGAGTAGATCTCGCGGAATGTGCTGACCACGAACGAGCCGTCGGCCTCCTGCCAGACCGGCTGGCTGCGCAGCTTCTCGTAGAGCGGCCACGGGTTGGCCCGATTGTCGAACTCGGTGATCTCCTGGAACAGGCTGGGCTCGGTCATGTCGTGTCTCCTCAGCGTCGCCGGGACGAGCGGACCAGCACGGCGCGGCGCTCGCTGGGGTCGTGGCCGGTGACCACGACGGTCGCGTCGTGGGCGGGGAACACCCGCTCCGGGAACTCCGCCGGCACCGGCGTGCGGTCGGCCGGCGGGTTGGTCATGTCGTACGGCAGCGGGAACGGCGCCGCCTGCTCGATCAGCTGCTGGTAGAAGTCCAGCCACTTGCCCTGGTTCCAGCTCACCGCGCCGACGACGCGGCCCTTGTAGCCGTACGCGGCGACGAACTGCCGGCTCTCCACGGACCCCTGCGTGATCGCGATCTGGTCGGCGATCGGCGGCACGCCCACCGACTTGATGTTGTGGCCGAACTGCAGCGACCAGAACGCGGGCATCTCCAGGTGCGGCCAGCGGTCGGTCTCGCCGCTGATCATGTTGTGCGCGGCGACCTCGGCCTGGGTGACGGCGTTGCCCCAGTGCTCCATCGCCAGGAACTGGTATCCGAACATCGGCTGCGGCTGGCGGGCCACGTCCCCGGCGACGAAGACATCGTCGGTGACCAGCCCCGCGGCGGTGAACGCGCGGCAGCCCGCGTCGCAGGCCAGCCCCCATACGCCCACGGCCAGGCCGGCGCTCTCCAGCCACTCGACGTTGCGGATGCCGCCCAGGGCGACCACGACCACGTCCACCTCGAGGGTGGTGCCGTCGGACAGCACCGCCCGGCGCACCCTGCCGTCCTCGCCCTGCAGCGAGTTGACCTTCGTGTGGGTACGCAGGTCGACGCCGTGCTCGCGCATGATGCCCGCCGAGATCCGGCCGATCACCCCGCCCAGCGCCCCCGCCAGCGGCGCGGTGCCGGCCTCGGCGACGGTGACCGGAATGCCTAGCTCGACGCAGACCGAGGCCATCTCCGAGCCGGTGAACCCGGAGCCGATGACCAGCACCCGCCTGGGCTTCGCCAGCAGGCGCTCGCGCAGCCCCGCCGCGTCCCCTCGGGTGCGGATGGTGAACACGCCGTCCAGCGCGGCCTCCTCCGGCACCGGCCACGGCCGGGCGCGCACCCCGGTCGCGACGAGCATCCGGTCGAACTCGACCTCCTGCCCGTCGGCCAGCATGACGCGTTTGCGCTCCAGGTCCAGGCCGGTCGCGGCGACCCCGAGCTTCCACTCGGCGTCGATGTCGCGCCGCCGTGGCAGCGTGGTGTCGGCCGAGGTGACGAAACCGGTCTGCACCTGCTTCGACAGCGGCGGCCGGTCGTACGGCTCCGCCGGCTCGTCGCCGATCACGGTCAGCGAGCCGGTGAAGCCCTCGGCCCGCAGCTGTTCGGCGGCCTTCAGCCCGGCCAGCGACGCCCCGACGATCACGATGCGCCCGTCGCGGCGCAGCCGGTCGCCCTTGGCCGCCACGACTTTCTCCTCCGGCGGCGGGTGCGCCAGGTCGGCCACGTCCACCTGCAGCGCCTGCACCGGGCACGCCGCCGCGGCGCGCAGCACCTTCACTCGCTGGTCGGCCGACGGCGCCGGATCGAACATGAGCGCCTCGTCGCCGACCATCCGGAACGCCTCGGGAGCCAGGAACGCGCACTGCGCATACCCCTGACACTTGGTCAGATCCACCACCACACGCATGGCCCTATTGTTCGCGCCAAGCCGCCCGAATCGGCCCGAATCAGCCAACTCCGCGCCCGACGACCCCAACTCCGCGCCCCGCCCGCCGACCCCCTCAGCCCGCCACCCGCCCAGTCGTCGACGTTGGCCTATCTCATCGAGTTTCACTCGGCTCGTTTTCGATGAGATAGGCCGACGTCGAACAAGAGCGGGCGGGTGCGGTCGTCAGCGGGAGGTCGGGAGGGGCGGGATGGGTGGGGGGAGGGCCAGGGAGAGAGCGCGGTGGAGGCCGTTGGGGCGGCCGGGGGAGGCGGCGGGCACGACCAGGGCGGCGCAGCCGGCGTTGACCGCGCCCGCGTCGGCGGGGGTGTCACCGATCATGAGGGTGCGCTCCGGGTCGACCGACAGCATGCCGCAGGCCCGCAGGAAGATCTTGGGATCGGGTTTGATGCAGCCCACCTCGTACGACAGCAGGAGCGCGTCGAACAGTGCGGTCAGCCCCCACGCGTCCAGCAGCGGGCGCAGGTCGAAGCCGATGTTGCTGACCAGCGCGGTGCGCACCCCGGCGGCCCGCAGCGTGGTCAGCGTGTTCGTCACGTCGGGGTACAGCGCCCAGCCGGCGGGCGTCAGCACCCGGGCGTAGAGGGCGTCGGCCAGCCCGGGGACGTCGTTGGGCACGGTCGCGGCGAGCCCGGTGTACACCTCGCGGTGGGCGTGCTCGTAGAGGTCGCGGTCGGCCCAGGCCATGGCCAGTTGCGGAGGCACCCGCACCGGGGGCGACACGCCCGGGAGCGCACCGGCCGTGGCCAGGCGGTCGGCCAGCACCGTGGCCTTGCCCCGGTCCAGCGTGACGCCGCAGTCGGCGGCCGCCGCGCTGACCCACGCGACGGGGTCCACGGTCATGGCGAGCGTGCCGTGGAAATCGAAGAGCACGGCATCGAGGGCGCGGTGACCGTCGATCCGTGCCGGATGAGCGTACGGCTGCGGCGGGGACTCGGGCACGTCAGCAGGATACCGACCTGCGCCGACTGGCCTCTTTCGCCTAGCCTTTGCGGTATGACGAGCCCCGCCGAGCGTCGACCCGCAACAGGGTCGGACGCCCGACCAGCCCGACCCTCGACCACCACCGAAGGCCGTAAGACCCCCGTAGCCTCGCCACTGGTCGACGAGTTCGCCGCCGGGCTCAGCTTCGCCCTCGACCCCTTCCAGCGGACCGCCTGTGCGGCCCTGGAGCGCGGCAGCGGCGTGCTGGTGTGCGCGCCCACCGGCGCGGGCAAGACGGTGGTCGGCGAGTTCGCCGTGCACCTGGCGCTGCAGCAGGGCCGCAAGTGCTTCTACACGACGCCGATCAAGGCGCTGTCGAACCAGAAGTTCCACGACCTGGTGCAGCGCTACGGCGCGGACAAGGTCGGCCTGCTGACCGGTGACAACTCCATCAACGGCGACGCGCCGGTGGTCGTGATGACCACCGAGGTGCTGCGCAACATGCTCTACGTCGGCTCGTCCGCGCTGGCCGGACTGTCGTACGTGGTCATGGACGAGGTGCACTACCTGGCCGACCGGTTCCGCGGCGCGGTGTGGGAGGAGGTCATCATCCACCTGCCCGCCTCGGTCACCCTGGTGTCGCTGTCGGCGACCGTGTCCAATGCCGAGGAGTTCGCCGACTGGCTGGTCACCGTACGCGGCAAGACCGAGGTCGTGGTCAGCGAGCACCGGCCGGTGCCGCTGTGGCAGCACATGCTCGTCGGCAAGCGCATGTTCGACCTGTTCCACGACTCCGAGGCGGCCCGCGCCCACGAGGTGCACCCGGAGCTGCTGCGGCACACCCGGGAGATCGCCCGCCGGATGGACGCGGTCGACCTGCGCCGCGGGCGCGGCGGCCGGGGGCGGCGCGGGCCGGGCCCGAACCGGCCCGAGATCGTCGACAAGCTCGACGGCGAGGGCCTGCTCCCGGCGATCCTGTTCGTGTTCAGCCGAGCCGGCTGCGACGCGGCCGTGCAGCAGTGCCTGCAGTCGGGCATGCGGCTGACCTCGCCGGAGGAGCGCGCCGAGATCCGTACGGTGGTGGAGCGGCGCATCGCCAACATCCCCGGCGAGGACCTGGCCGCCCTGGGCTACTGGGACTGGCTGGACGGGCTGGAGCGCGGCCTGGCCGCCCACCACGCGGGCATGCTGCCCGCGTTCAAGGAGGTCGTCGAGGAGCTGTTCGTCCGCGGCCTCGTCAAGGCCGTGTTCGCCACGGAGACGCTGGCGCTGGGCATCAACATGCCCGCCCGGTGCGTGGTGCTGGAGCGGCTGGTCAAGTACAACGGCGAGGCCCACGTGGACCTGACGCCGGGGGAGTACACGCAGCTCACGGGCCGGGCTGGGCGGCGCGGCATCGACGTGGAGGGCCACGCGGTCGTGGTCTGGGGGCCGGAGGTCGACCCGCGCCACGTGGCCGGTCTGGCGTCCACCCGGACGTATCCGCTGCGGTCGAGCTTCCGGCCGTCGTACAACATGGCGGTGAACCTGGTCGGCTCGGTCGGCGCGGCGCGCGCCCACGACCTGCTGGAGTCGTCGTTCGCGCAGTTCCAGGCGGACCGCTCGGTGGTCGGCCTGGCCCGCCAGGTGCAGCGCAACAACGAAGTGCTGGCGGTGTACGACACCGAGCTGGCCTGCGAGCACGGCGACTTCGCCGAGTACTTCGCGCTGCGGGTGGCCATCGCCGACCGGGAGAAGCAGCTCACCCGCAACAGCCAGCAGGAGCGCCGGGCGGCCGCGGTCGAGTCGCTGGAGCAGCTCAAGGTCGGCGACGTGATCCGCATCCCGTCGGGCAAGCACTCGGGCCTGGCCATCGTGCTCGACCCGGGCGTGGGCGGCTTCGGCGAGCCGCGCCCGGTGGTGCTGACCGAGGACCGCTGGGCCGGGCGCATCTCGGCCGGCGAGTTCGCCGGGACCGTGGACGTGGTGGGCCGGGTGCGGGTGCCGCGCCACTTCAACCACCGCGCCCCAGCCGAGCGCCGTGACCTGGCCGCGTCGCTGCGCAACCTGGACGTGGCCCGCGGCGGCGGTCGCCGCCGCCGCGGCGGCAACGGCAGCCACGAGGACCGCGAGCTGCTGGCGCTGCGCAAGGCGATGCGGGCGCACCCGTGCCACGCCTGCCCGGAGCGCGAGGACCACGCCCGCTGGGCCGAGCGGCGGCAGCGGCTGTTCAAGGACACCGAGCACCTGCGCGACAAGGTGAACAACCGCACCGGCTCGCTGGCGCGCACCTTCGACCGGATCTGCGAGCTGCTCACCGAGCGCGGCTACCTGGGCCCCGACGGCGAGGTCACCGCGCCCGGCCGGATGCTGGCCCGGATCTGGACCGAGGCCGACCTGCTGGTCGCCGAGTGCCTGCGCACCGGGGTATGGGAGGGCCTGCAGCCGCACGAGCTGGCCGCCGCGGTCTCCGTGGTGCTGTACGAGGCCCGCCGGGACGTCGACGAGCAGGCGTCGGTGCCGCGCGGCCCCGTCGCGACGGCCGTCGACGCGACCGTGCGCACCTTCTACCAGCTGGGCGTGGACGAGCGCCGGCTCGGCCTGGCCCAGACCAAGGAGCCGGACCTCGGCTTCGTGTGGCCGATGTACCGCTGGGCCAAGGGCGAGCCGCTCGCGAAGGTGCTCGCGAGCGGGCACAGCCTGGAGGGCGACATGCCGGCCGGCGACTTTGTCCGATGGGCGAGACAGGTCATCGATCTTCTTGGACAGATCGCCGACGCCACCGGTGCACCGTCGTCGCTGCGTGAGACCGCGCGGACCGCGATGGACGCCGTCAATAGAGGGGTACTTGCGTACACTGCGGCGGTCTGACCGAGTTGCCAGCGGAAACACTCTTCCGGGATCATGCCAAAAAAGCGAACATCGCTCGCTCTATGAGCCGAAAGGGTCGACCGCATGGCCGACGTGCACCATTTCACTCACGGCCTAGTCACGCCCGGCGTGGCGTACGGGCTGTCCATCCTGGGCTCCTTGCTGGGCCTGCTCTGCACGGCACGCATGCGGACCGCCACCACGGGCAAGCAGCGTTTCTGGTGGATCGTGCTGGCCGCCTGGGCGCTGGGCGGTACGGCGATCTGGGCCATGCACTTCATGGCGATGCTGGGCTTCAGCGTGACCGGGGCGCAGATCCGCTACGACATCCCGCGCACGGCGGTGAGCGCGCTGGTCGCGATCGTCGTCGTCAGCCTGGGGCTGTGGATCGTCGGCTTCGGCCGGCCCAACATCGGCCGCATCGTCGTCGGCGGCATCTTCACCGGTGTCGGTGTGGCCGGCATGCACTACATCGGCATGTTCGCGATGCGGCTGAACGGCACCGTGTCGTACGACACGGGCCTGGTCGCCGCCTCGGTGATCATCGCCGTGGTGGCCGCGACGGTGGCGCTGTGGTTCACCGTCGTGCTGACCAAGCCGCTGGCCATCGGCGGCGCGGCGCTGCTGATGGGCGTCGCGGTGTGCGGCATGCACTACACCGGCATGGCCGCGATGTCGGTGCAGCTGACCACGCCGACGCTCGGCGGCGCGACGGCCGGCGCGTCCGCGGCGAACCTGCTGGTGCCGATCGGCGTGCTGGTGCTGCTGGTGATCGGCGGCCTGGTCTTCGCGATCGGTGCGGCCCCCACCAAGGAGGACCTGGAGGCCCGCGCGTACCTCGACAGGGTGCAGGCCGCCCGGGAGGAGGCCGCCATCGCCCAGCAGCGCGGCACGGTGCGCCGTCCGACCGCGTTCACCCCGCGCGGCAAATGACCCGCCGACCCTGATCGCCTCGTCCGCCCGTGCCGCTCCGGTGGCACGGGCGGACGCGTCTGGGGGCAGGTGTCCCAGGCCTGTGGCAGGCTGTCAGGCATGACCGCACCCCTGCTCGCCATCGACGCGCCGAGCCTGTATTTCCGCGCCTTCCACGGAGTGCCCGCCAAGGCGGCGATGGCCCCGGACGGCACCCCCGTCAACGCGGTGCGCGGCTTCCTGGACATGGTCACCACGCTGGTCAAGGGCCGCCGGCCGGGCCGCCTGGTGTGCGCGCTGGACTACGACTGGCGGCCGGCGTGGCGGGTGGCGCTGATCGGCACGTACAAGACGCACCGGGTGGCCCCGGAGGGCGGCGAGGAGGTGCCCGACGAGCTGGTGCCGCAGGTCGACCTGCTGCTGGAGGTGCTCGACGCGTTCGGCATCGTGGCGTACGGGGTGGACGGCAACGAGGCCGACGACGTGCTCGGCACGCTCGCGGCGACCCAGGCCGCACCGGTCGAGGTGGTCTCCGGCGACCGTGACCTGTTCCAGCTGGTCGACGACAAGCGCGGGGTGCGGCTGCTCTACGTCGGTCGCGGCGTGGCCAAGCTGGAGGACTGCGACGAGGCGGCGGTGCTGGCCAAGTACGGCGTTCCGGCGGGCGGCTACGCCGACTTCGCGGCGCTGCGCGGCGACCCGAGCGACGGCCTGCCCGGCGTAGCGGGTGTGGGGGAGAAGACCGCCGCCCGGCTGATCGAGCGCTACGGCAGCCTGGACGCGATCGTCGCGGCGGTGGCCGACCCGGCGACGGACTTCGCCCCCGGACTGCGGGCCAAGCTGGAGGCGGCCTCGGCCTACCTGGCCGTCGCGCCGAAGGTGGTGCGGGTGGCCACCGACCTGAAGCTGCCCGAGCACGACCTGACCCTGCCCAGGGTGCCGCGCGATCCGGAGCGGCTGTTCGACTTGGCCGAGCAGTGGAATCTGGCGAGCCCGTGCCGCCGGCTGGTGGACGCCCTGGCGGAGAACGCCGCCTGAGCCCGTCCGAGTAGGCATGATCTCCGTATCCCCGGGCATACCCTGGGGATGCGGAGGCTGACAGTGACTGACATCGACGGCGACCGGCGGCAGGAGCCGGCGGAGGACCCGGACGAGCGGTGGAATCGCAACTACTCGGAGCTGCTGCAGGAGCTGCGGGTGGCGCAGACCGGCGTGCAGATCCTGTTCGCGTTCCTGCTGACGCTGCCGTTCTCGGTCGGCTTCGGCAAGATCACCGGCACCGAGCGGGTGCTGTACGTCGTCACGTTCATCTGCAGCGCGGTCGCGGCGGCGCTGCTCATCGCCCCGGTCAGCTACCACCGGCTGTCGTTCCGGGAGGGGCGCAAGCCGCAGATCGTGCGCACCGCGCATGTGCTGGCGCAGTTCGGCCTGTTCTTCGAGATGGCCGCGATCGTGCTGGCCATCTACCTGGTCGTCGACGTGGTGGCGGGGGTGCGTTGGGCGGGTTTCCTGGGCGGCGGCATGGCCCTGGTCTACATCCTGCTCTGGTACGTGCTGCCGCTGGCCACCAAGCCGTCGCAACCGGGCGACTGACCGGCCCGACCCCGGACATACGGGAAGCCCGGCTTATCTCATTCATGAGATCGGTCGGGCTTCACTTCTCACGTTAGACCGGCATATCCGGCATGTCAATCCTTGGCCAGATTATTTCTTGGCCTCGCCGAGCCGGTGCGCGACGACCACCGGGCACCCGGCGTGGTGGATCAGCGCCTGGCTGACCGAGCCCAGCAGCAGGCCGGTGAACCCGCCCAGGCCCCGGCAGCCGACGACCACCAGCAGCGCGCCCATGGACTGCTCGGTCAGCGCGGCCGCCGCGGACGACTCCATGGTGATCCGCTGCAGGTCGAGGTGCGGGTAGCGGTCGTGCCAGCCCGCCACGGCCGTCTCCAGCACCGACTCCTCCTGGGCGCGCAGCGTGTCGACGTCGTACACGAACGGCATGCCCGCCGCGCCGGTGGTGATCGGCCCCAGCCAGGCGTGCACGGCGGTGATGCCGCAGCCGCGCCGGTCGGCCTCGTCGAAGGCGAACGCCAGCGCGTCGCCCGACTGCGGCGAGCCGTCCACGCCGACCACGATCCGGCCCACCGCGCCCGCGCCCGCCTGGTCCGGGGCCGCCGGCGGACGCACCACCGCGACGGCGCACTTGGCGTGCATCGACACCTGCAGGCTCGTCGAGCCGAGCATCAGGTCGTGGAAGCCGCCGTGGCCCCGGCTGCCGACGACGACCAGGGCCGCCGACTCCGACTCCCGGATCAGGCCGTGCGCGGGGTCGTCACGCAGCACCTCGCTGGTGAGCGTGATGTCCGGCCGTATCGCCCGGACCTCGGCCATCGCGTGCTCGGTCACCGTGTGCCCGGCCGACGAGATCGCCGCCTCCGCCGCGCCGTCGCCGAGCCGCGGTCCCGGGTCCTCGCTCACGTGGACGATCCGCAGGGGCAGTTCGCGCAGCGCGGCCTCGTCGGCCGCCCAGCGCAGCGCCGTCGTGGCGGCCGGCGAGCCGTCCACGCCCACCACCACCGGCCCGGTCAGCCCGACGCTCATGGCCCGCCTCCCTGCGCTCAGCTCACTTCCACTATGTCCTTTCCCGGCCCCCTCTGAGGGGAAACTGCGCGGCCGGTGGGGTGGGCAAGATCGCCGCTTCGGGTCAGAACCTGAGGTCTCGCCGCACATTTCGCCCTCAACCGGCGATCTTGCCCACCCCACCGGCCAGGCGCGACCACTTAATGAACGTTAAGCTGGCGTCATGCCCAGCGTTACCCGACTGCTTCCCACCCCCGAAGCACATGACCTGCTCGAACTCACCCGCGAGATCGCGGACAAGGAGCTCGCGCCGCACGCCGACGACTTCGAGGCGCGCGGGGAGTTCCCCCGCGAGCTGATCCGCACCCTGGGCCGCTCCGGCCTGCTCGGCCTGCCCTACTCCGCCGAGTACGGCGGCGCGGAGCAGCCGTACGAGGTCTACCTGCAGGTGCTGGAGATCCTGGCCAGCCGCTGGGTCGCCATCGCCGAGACGGTCAGCGTGCACACCCTGGCCTGCTACCCGCTCGCCCACCACGGCACCGCGGAGCAGCGTGAGCGCTGGCTGCCCGACATGATCGGCGGCGATCTGCTCGGCGCGTACTGCCTGTCCGAGCCCGCCGGCGGCTCCGACGCGGCGAACCTGGCCACGAAGGCCACCCGCGACGGCGACACCTATCGCGTCAGCGGCACCAAGGCGTGGATCACCCACGCGGGCGTGGCCGACTTCTACAACGTCTTCTGCCGCACCGGCGGCCCCGGCCCGAAGGGCATCTCCTGCCTGCTGGCCCCGGCGGACACCCCTGGCCTGAACCCGCAGGCGCGGGAGAAGACCATGGGCCTGCGCTCCTCGCCGGTCGCCCAGATCGCGCTGGACGACGCGGTGGTGCCCGCCGAGCGGCTGATCGGCGGCGAGGGCGAGGGCTTCCGGATCGCGATGGGCGCGCTGGACTCGGGCCGGCTCGGCATCGCGGCGTGCGCGATCGGCCTGGCCCAGGGCGCATTGGACTACGCCGTGAACTACGCCCGGGAGCGGGTGCAGTTCGGCAAGCCGATCATCGACCTGCAGGGGCTGGGCTTCATGCTGGCCGACGCGTCGACGCAGATCACCGCGGCGCGGGCGCTGATGCTGCACGCGGCCCGACTGCGCGACGCGGGGCTGCCGTACTCGATCGAGGCGGCCAAGACCAAGCTGTTCGCCACGGACATGGCCATGCAGGTCGCCACGGACGCGGTGCAGGTGCTCGGCGGGGCGGGCTACGTCGCCGACCACCCGGTCGAGCGCTACTTCCGCGAGGCCAAGGTGCTGCAGATCGTCGAGGGCACCAACCAGATCCAGCGCATGGTGATCGCCCGGTCGCTGGCCAAGGACTGACCCTTTCCGTCGTACGCCGGTCCGGTCCGTGGCACGCGCCACGGCCCGGATCGGCGTTTCCTGTTGTGCCCCGGCGGACCTGGTGGTGTAATTCCTACAAAGCCGCTAGGAAAAGCAGGTGATCCGAATGATCGTCACCACCGGGGTCCGAGCCGACCATCTGAATACCGCCCGTCGCCTGGCCGACAACCCCGGGGCCTGGCCCGTCGCGCCCCGATTCGACCCGGTGCGGCGCTGGTACCACCGCCTGCTGGGCGAGCCCGGGGTGGAGGCGTGGCTGCTCACCTGGCTGCCCGGCCAGGAGACCGACCTGCACGACCACGGCGGCAGTGCGGGCGCGTTCGTGGTCGTCTCCGGCACGCTGACCGAGCGCACCGTGACCGGCGCGGACGGCTCCGCGCGCCTGACCGGCCGGGTGCTGACCGCCGGGGCGGCCCGCCAGTTCGGCGAGCACCACCTGCACCAGATCGCCAACGAGGGCCCCGGACCCGCCGTGAGCGTGCACGTGTACGGCCCCGAGCTGACCACCATGACCCGCTATCGGCTCCAGGGTGGACGGCTGCTGGTGGCCGCGGTCGACCGAGCGGGAGCACAGTGGTGAGCGTGCACGCCGACCCCGCCGCCCCCGCCGGCTCGCGCGGGATCGACCAGATCCTCGCCGAGGCGCGCGCCCGCCTGACCCGTCTCGACGCGACCGAAGCCGCCGCCGCCCAGCGCGACGGGGCGCTGCTGGTGGACATCCGGCCGGCCGCCCAGCGAGCCGCGCACGGCGGCATCCCCGGCGCGCTGATCGTCGAGCGCAACGTCCTGGAGTGGCGCTTCGATCCGCGCAGTGACGCCCGGCTGCCGCAGGCCGGCCGGTACGACCTGCCGGTGGTGGTCTTCTGCCAGGAGGGCTACACGTCCTCGCTGGCCGCCGCCGCGCTGCAGGACCTCGGCCTGCACCGCGCCACCGACCTCACGGGCGGCTTCGCCGCCTGGCAGGCCGCGGGTCTGCCGGTCACCGCCTGAGCCTGCGCGACAGGGCGCCCCCGGCGGAGCCCCTCGGGCCATCGGCCGCCGGGACGCCCCAGGGCCCGCCCAGGAAGCCTCCGCTGCGGTTCGACCGGATCGATGTGCGGGTCAGGTCACCGACAGCCACCACGCGTTCACCTCTGCTGATCTTGCACGTGCGCTGCGGTCGTGGCAGGCTGCCGGGAGCCCCGTCGACGAGGAGGAGGGCACGCCATGGCCGTCGACCCCCGGACGCTGGTCGAGGAGTGGGACGCCTGGCGTGCCGCCCGCGAGCAGGAGCTGCGTGCCCCCCACGGGTGGCTGAGCCTCACCGCACTGCACTGGCTGCCCGCCGACGAGGTCGCGCTGCCCGACGTGCCGGGACGGTGGCACGTGCAAGCCGACGGCGTGCGGCTGCTGGCCGATGCGGGCGACGGGTTCAGCCATGCGGGTGAACCTGTCGAGGGCGAGCTGATGCTCAGCCCGGCCGAGGGCGGCGTCGGCATCACGCTCGACCACGGCGACCGGCTCGTCGAACTCATCCAGCGCGGAGGGGCGTACGCGCTGCGGGTGCGCGACCCCCAGGCGCCCACCCGGACCGGTTTCACCGGCGTGCCGATGTTCGCGCTCGACGCGCGCTGGGTGCTGGACGCGATCTTCGAGCCGTACGACACGCCTCGTCCGGTCACCGTCGGCGCGGTGATCCCCGGGCTGACCCACGACCAGATCGCCCGCGGGGTGCTGCGTTTCGAGATCGACGGGATCGCGCAGGCGCTCACCGCCATGGACGCGGCCGACGGCAGCCTGTCCGTCCTGTTCCGCGACGCGACCAGCGGGGTGACCACGCACGGCGGGGCGCGCTCGCTGACGGTCGCCGAACCCGGCGTGGACGGCGCGGCGGTCGTCGACTTCAACCGCGCGGTCAACATGCCGTGCGCGTTCACCGACTACGGCACGTGCCCGCTGCCGCCGCCGGAGAACCTGCTGGCGGTCGCGGTGGAGGCGGGGGAGCGGACTCCCCGCTGAGTCACCAGTGCTGGCCGCCGTGGCCGGAGGCCAGCGCCTCGGCGTGCGCGCGGCTCTTCTTGAGCTTGCGCGGCACGCGCTCCTTCTTGTGTTTGCCGTCCTGGTGCGTGCTCAATCCGGCCAGGGCCGTGTAGCTGTCCTCGGTGGCCTGCATACGGCGGCGTCGGTACGCCATCACGGCGCCGACTCCCGCGGCCGCCGCGGACACCACCCCGGCGGTGATCCAGCTGATCTTGCTCGTTGCCATCGCCCTCTCCTTCGTGCCGCCCGCGGACGTGGACCGGCCGTGGTCCGCTGCTCGACCATAGCCCGATCGGAGAGGATATGAGGCGTTTTGCCCATTCGGCCCGCGTCCTGCGGGCGGGGCTTCCATTGACATCGGCCTATCACGTCGAATCCGGGCGCCGGATTTTCGACGTGATAGGCCAGTGTCAATGATGACGCCGCCCCCGCCTGCCAGGCAGACGGGGGCGGGGTGTCGCGAAGGAGTGGATCAGGAGGCGGGGGTGGCCGCGAGCACGTCGACCACGAAGCGCAGCGGGCCGGGCACCTGCCCGTTGTCGCCGTACGCCAGCTCCGACGGGATGTCGATCTGCACCCGGCTGCCCACCTTGACCCCGACCATGCCCTGGTCCCAGCCCGGGATGACCTGGCCGACGCCGATCGGCGTGGTGAACGCCTGCCCGCGCTTCCAGGAGGTGTCGAACTCCTCACCGGTCGTGAGGCTCACGCCCACGTAGTTCACGGTGATGGTGTCGCCGGCCTTGACCGCCGGGCCCTTGCCCGCGATCAGCGGGGTGACCTTCAGCTGCTTGAGCGACGCGTTGTCCTTGGTGACGACCGGCTTGGTGCCCAGCGCCGGGTCGGCGCCCGCGGGCAGCGGCGGGAACTTCGCGTCGGGCTGGGGAGCGTTCGGGTCCGCGGCGTTCGGGTCGGCCGCCGAGTTCGGGTCGACGCTGGCCGACGCGTTGGGCTGCGCGCCCGTGTCCTCGCCCCCGCCGTTCTTGAAGACCACGAAGGCAAAAACGATCATCAAGGCCGTGCCGACGAACGTGCCGAGCGTGCCGTACAGGATCTTCCTGCGCTTGGCCGCCTTCGCCGCCGCGATGCGGGCATCACGCCGCTCCGCCTTGGTCGCCCGCCGGGTCTCCGCCCGGTCCTTCACCTGTCCGCTCACGAGTCCTCGAATCTCCGCCGACCGTCATCACATTGTGTGGCACCTGCCACGGCTGGGCACACGCTACCGGTTCCCGCGCCGGTCCGCGCGGGTCACTGCCCGGCGATCCGGTGCGGCTCGTACGGTTTCTCCAGCGCGGCGACCTCGTCCGCGCTCAGGGTGAGCTCGAGGGCGGCCACCGCGTCCTCCAGATGCTGCGGCTTCGTCGCCCCGACGATCGGCGCGACCACGCCCGGCCGGCTCGCCACCCAGGCCAGCGCGACCTGCGCCCGGGGCACCCCGCGCTCGCGGGCGATCCGGCCCACCTCGGCGATGACCGCCTGGTCGGCCGCCTCTGTCGAGGCGTACAGGCCCTCGCCGAAGGCGTCGTCCTTGGTGCGGGCGGTCACCGTGTCGGGCTCGCGGGTGAGCCGGCCGCGGGCCAGCGGGCTCCACGGGATGACGCCGACGCCCTCGTCGAGGCAGAGCGGCAGCATCTCCCGCTCCTCCTCGCGGTAGATCAGGTTGTAGTGGTTCTGCATGGTGACGAACCGCGTCCAGCCGTGCGCGTCGGCCATGTGCAGCGCCTTGGCGAACTGCCACGCGTACATCGAGGACGCGCCGAGGTAGCGGGCCTTGCCGGCCTTGACCACGTCGTGCAGCGCCTCCAGGGTCTCCTCCAGCGGCGTGTACGGGTCGAACCGGTGGATCTGGTACAGGTCCACGTAGTCCGTGCCGAGCCGGCGCAGGCTGTTGTCGATCTCGGTCATGATCGCCTTGCGGGACAGGCCGCGGCCGTTGGGGCCCTCGCGCATCACGCCCCACACCTTGGTGGCGATGACGACCTCGTCACGGTCGGCGAAGTCGCGCAGCGCCCGGCCCACGATCTCCTCGCTGCTGCCCAGCGAGTACACGTTGGCGGTGTCGAAGAAGTTGACCCCGAGCTCCAGCGCCCGCTTGATGAAGGGCCGGGACTCGTCCTCGGGCAGTGTCCAGGTGTGGCTGCCCAGGCTCGGCTCGCCGTAGCTCATGCAGCCCAGGCTCAGCCGCGACACGTCGAGGCCGGTGCGGCCCAGTTTCACGTACTCCATAGGGCTTGATCCTTCACGCTCGGGCGGTGGCTCGCGACAGGTCGGCGAAGAAATCCGGGTAGGTCTTCGCGACGCACCGCGGGTTGTCGATCTCGATGCCGGGCGAGCGCAGGCTGAGCAGCGACAGGCTCATCGCCATGCGGTGGTCGCCGTACGTGTCGAAGCGCGTCGGCGCGGGCCGCCCCGGCCGGATCGTGAAGCCGTCCTCGTGCTCCTCGGCGTCGATGCCCGCCCGGCGCAGTTCGGTGACGACCGCGGCCAGCCGGTCGGTCTCCTTCTTGCGGATGAAGCCGATGCCGCGCACCCGGGTCGGGCCGTCGGCGTGCACCGCGACCGCCGCCAGGGTCTGCGCGGTGTCGGAGATGTCTGCCATGTCGACGTCGACGCCGCGCAGCGGGCCGCCGCCGGTCACGGTGATGCCGTCGGCGCCGCGCGACACCCGCGCGCCCATGCGCTCCAGCACGTCGGCGAAGCGTACGTCGCCCTGCAGGCTGCCCGTGCCCAGCCCGGCCACGGTGATGCGCCCGCCGGTGATCGCCGCCGCGGCCAGGAAGTACGACGCCGCGCTCGCGTCGGGCTCGATCGCGTACTCGGTCGCGCGGTAGCGGCCCGGGGCGACGCCGAGCCCGACGGTCGGCACGCCGAACGCGGCCATCACCGCGGCGGTCATCGTCACGTACGGCACCGACACCAGCGCCGAGGTCAGTTCCGCGGCCAGCCCGTCGCGCATCAGCGGCCCGGCCATCAGCAGCCCGGACAGGAACTGGCTGGACAGGTGCCCCGGCAGCGGAACGCGGCCGCCGTGCACCGGCCCGGTCACGGCCAGCGGCAGGCGGCCCGCCTCGGCCGGCTCCTCGACCCGCGCGCCGAGCGTGCGCAGCGCCTCGACCTGCGGGCCGAACGGGCGGGCGCGCAGCTGGGCGTCGCCGTCGAGCACCCCGCGCGCCGGCCGCAGCGCCAGCGCGGGCAGCAGGAACCGGGCGGTGGTGCCGGATTGGTTGGCGAACACCGACACCGGCCCGGTCGCCGCGCGCGGGTCGGTGCCGCGCACCGTCACCGTCGCGGTGTCCTCGTCGACCGTCACCTGCGCCCCCAGCGCGGTGATCGCCCCGAGCATGGCCCGCGTGTCATCGGCGAACAGCACCCCCGTCAGCGTGCTCGTCCCCTCGGCGAGCGCCGCGCACAGCAGCGCCCGGTTGGTGATGCTCTTGGAGCCCGGCAGCTGCACGGTGGTGTCCGGCGGCTGCTCCACCGGCGACAGTGCGATCACGGACGGCAGCGAGTTCTCAGACACGGCCGCCAGTATGCGCCGCCCCCACCCCCCACGCCGCCCCATGACCACGCTCTGAGATCACTCCGCCATGATCAAGACGATCTCGCGCGAACTGTTGCCTTTATGCGGCTTTCAGGCGTGTCATACCCAGAGTCACGCAAGATCGTCGCGGCTAGGAGGTGGTCAGGGGGTGGCGGGGCGCCAGGCGGTGGTGGGGAGGGGGTGCAGGCCGGGTGGGTAGGTGGAGCCGTCGGTGGTGGTCCAGCCGAGGGAGGCGATCATCAGTGCGGCGGTGGTGTCGAAGACGTTGAGGCTGTCGCCGTCGCCGGCGACGAGGTTGGCGATGCGGCCGGCGGCGAAGAGGAAGAGTTCGCGGTCGCCGTAGCGGTGGGCGGTGAGGTGGGGGATGACCGGGCGGCCGGGGCCCAGGGCGGTGACGTCGATCTCGTTGTCGGTGTGGCCCGCGTTGAGCAGGATGCAGCCGTCTTTGGCCTGAACTAGGAGTGAGGCGGGGATCGAGTCGGGGCGGCCGGTCGCGGTGACGACGACGTCCGCGTCGGCGATCAGCTCTTCGGCCGTGCCGACGCGGTAGCCCTCGTAGGAGGCCACGGCGCGCCGGGAGGGGTCGGGTTCGGCGACGAGGATCTGGGCGCCGTACGCGCGGGCGGAGCGGGCCAGGCCTGCGCCGACCTCGCCGTAGCCGACCACCAGCACCGACTTGGCGTGCAGCGTGAGGTTGGTGCGGGCGGCCAGGGTGGCCCAGGTGCTGGTGCCGACGGCGAACCGGTTGTGCAGGACCGTCTTGAGCGGCACCGCGTCCAGGTCGAACACCGGATGGCGCACCTCGACCCGGAACAGCCGGTCGATGCCGGTGCGGGTGACCTCGACACCGGCCCGCAGCCCGGGATAGCCGGCCCGGGCGGCCGCCGTCATCACCACCGCGCCCATCTCCAGCGCGTGCGTCGGAGCCCACTCCACGCACGCCACGGCCGCCCGCGTCTCGTCCGCGAAGCGGGTGAACGCCGTCTCCACGCCCTCGGCGTGCAGCCAGCCGACGACGTCCCACTGCGTGGTGTGCGGGTTGGCCGGCACGACCGCCACCTGCGCTCCCGCGCGGGCGAACGCCTCGATCGCCAGCAGCATCTTCAGATCCAGGTGCGCGGTGCAGGCCAGCCGTACGCCGTGCATCGGCGGCAGCTGCGCCGCGACGCGCGCGGTCAGTGTCATGTTGCGGCGCGCCCAGGCGATGCGCTCGTCGAGCGCGATGGCCTGCCACGCGGTGGGCGCCTGGGACACCGGGTCACCGATCCGGGTAGAGGATCTTCGCGAGTTCGCCGAACAGCGGGGTCGCGTGGTCGGTGTCCAGGGACGACCGGTTCACCTCGACCACGATGACCGCCCCGGTGTCGGGCAGGTAGAACATCGCGGTGTTGTAGCCGATGATCGTGCCGTTGTGGCCCAGCCAGCCACCCCAGTCGGCGATGCCCAGCCCGTACGACACCTGCGCGCCCTGGGCCAACGGCACCGTCTGCAGCCGCTCGCGCTGCAGGCGTTCGCTGATCAGCGCGCCGTTGGCCAGTTCGGCGGCCCAGATCCGCAGGTCGTGCAGGTTGGACACCATCGCACCGGCGGCCCCCGCGTAGCCGGGGTTGGACTCGGTGACGTCGCGCGTCGCCGCGCCGTCGCCCGGGTCGGGCGTCTCGTCGTAGCCGCGCGCGTACGGCGGTTCCAGGGCGGACGTGGCCGGGTAGCTCGTCGAGTCCAGCCCGAGCTTGTCGATGATCTCGTCGGTGATCAGGTCGCCGACCGCCCGACCGGTGACCCGCTCGACGACGGTCTCCAGCAGGATGTAGTTGGTGTTGGAGTAGTGGAAGCCCTGCCCCGGTGGGAAGTACGGCTCGTGGTTGCGGGCGATGTCGAGGGCGTCGCGCGGGCCGAAGGAGCCGGCGGGATCAGCCTGATAGCGCTTCTCGAACTCGGGGTCGTCGGTGTAGTCGTACACGCCCGAGGTCATGTTCAGCAGCTGGCGGATCGTGATCGCGTTGCCGTCGGGCCAGTCGACGTACCGGCTCAGCGGCTCGTCCAGGCCGATCAGTCCCTGGTCGACCAGGCGCAGCACGGCGGTGCCGGTGAACGTCTTGGTGATGCTGCCGATCCGGAACCGGTCGGCGGCGTTCATCACCCATCCGGTCTCCTGATCGGACACGCCGACCACGCAGATCCAGGTGCCGCGGCCGGGCACGAACACCCCGGCGGTGATGCCGGGCGCCTTCGCGTCGGCGAGGGTCTTGGTGACGGCGGCGTGCATTCGGTCGCGTTCGTCGCCGGAGAAGCCGAAGGCGGCCTGCGGGCACCCGTCCGGGGCCGCCGCGCGGGCCGGAAACAGCCCGATGGTCAGGGTCAGCACGGCCGCGACGGCCAACGCCGCCACCATGTGCCAGGTCTTCACACCCGTTCCCCCGTCCTGTTCGGGGCGTAGCCCGTCCGGGGCACAGCTGTCGGGCTCAGTTTACCGGCGACGTATCCCTAACATGGACAAAACGCCAAGGCGTGTACCCGGCTCGGCCGCCGGGGTGTGCTGGTCAGCGCTCGGCACCGCGCCGCGTCGTGTCGAGCAGCAGCACGACGAGCCCGGCGAGCGCGTCCGCGGTGTGCGCGGCCGGGCGCAGCGGCAGCACGATGTGGCTCACCACGAGGCGGATCACGGTCTCGGCGGCGAACGCCAGCTCCTCGGGCTCGACGCCGGGCGCGAACGCCGCGGCCCACTCCAGCAGCGGCACCGCCGCGGCCGCCAGGACCACGTCGGACCGTGTCGTCAGGTACGGCAGCAGCGGGTCCGCGCCGCCGCGGGAGCTGGTCAGGATGACGCGGACCAGCGGGTTCTCCGCGGCCTCGTCCAAAGCGAAGCGCACCGCCGCGGCGACCCCGGCCCGCACGTGCGACCCGTGTGCGAACAGGATCGCGCGCACACCGGCGATGAACTGCTCGATCTCGGCGTCGGCCAGCGCGTCGGCGAGCCCGGCCCGGCCGCCGTACTCGTTGTAGACGGTCTGCCTGCTCACCCCGGCCCGCTCGGCGACGCCCGCCATGCGCACCTCGGCCCAGCCCCGGGTGATGGTCAGCTCGCGGGCGGCGGCGACGATCGCCGCCCGGGTGGCGGCACGGTCGGGCCGCACGATCGGGAGCATCATCCCATGACTTTACAAAATACTCGTGATTGTCGACAGTCGATGAGCATGGGACTCTCGGCGTACACCCCTCATCGCGGAGGCGACCATGAGCGAAGCGACCTGGCGCGACCCCCGCCGCCTGCTGTGGCCGGCGGCCCTGCTCGTGCCGACACTGCCCTTCCAGGGCCTGGCCCTGGCGAGCGGCGGCCACGCCTGGGGCTGGTGGCTCACCCCCGCCGTCGTGTTCGGACTGATCCCGCTGGTCGACCTGCTCGTCGGCGACGATCGCGCGAACCCGCCCGAGGAGGCCACGGCCGCGCTGCAGCGCTCGCGCTACTACCGCGTGCTCACCTACCTCTACCTGCCCCTGCAGTACGCGGCGCTGGCCGCCTGCTGCGTCGTGTGGGCGCGCGGCGGGCTGAGCCCGTCCGCCGCGGTCGGGCTGGTGCTCAGCATCGGGATCGTCAACGGCATCGCCATCAACACCGCGCACGAACTGGGGCACAAGCGCGAGCGCCTGGAGCGGTGGCTGTCGAAGATCGCGCTGGCGCCGACCGGTTACGGGCACTTCTACGTCGAGCACAACCGGGGCCACCACGTGCGGGTGGCCACGCCGGAGGACCCGGCCAGCGCCCGGCTGGGGGAGGGCTTCTGGGCCTTCCTGCCGCGTGCAGTGCTGGGCAGCCTGCGCTCGGCCTGGCGGCTGGAGACCGCGCGCTTCCGGCTGCGCGGGCGTTCCCCGTGGACCTGGCGCAACGACGTGCTCAACGCGTGGGTCATGACGGTGGCGCTGTTCGCCGCGCTGACCGCCTGGTTCGGGCCGGTCGTGCTGCCGCTGCTGGCCGCGCAGGCGGTGGTCGGGTTCGCGCTGCTGGAGGTCGTGAACTACCTGGAGCACTACGGACTGGCCCGGCAGCAGCTCGCCACCGGCCGCTACGACAAGGTCGATCCGCGGCACAGCTGGAACAGCGACCGCATCGTCACCAACGTCTTCCTGTTCCAGTTGCAGCGGCACAGCGACCACCACGCCAACCCGCTGCGCCGCTACCAGGTGCTGCGCACCTTCGACAGCTCACCGCAGCTGCCCGCCGGGTACGCCACGATGATCGTGGCGGCGCTGCTGCCGCCGCTGTGGCGGCACATCATGGATCGGCGCGTGCTCGCCCACTACGACCAGGATCTGAGCGCCGCGAACGTGCACCCGCCGGCGCTGGCCCGGCTGCGCGCCCGGTATCCGCTGGTCGCGCCGCCGGCGGGGTGACCGCGAGACGTCGAAGGAGTTCGTGTCGTCATGGCATAGTTGCACGTAGTGTAATTTTGCGCACTGCGCAAAATCGTGCGAGGCTCCCTCGCATGAGCACCGTGTCACCACCGGAACGCATGAGCCACCGCGAGATCCTGGAGTCCCTGAGCGGGCTGCTGCTCGTGCTGTTCGTCGCCATGATCAGCTCAACCGTCGTGTCGACCGCACTGCCGCGGATCGTCGGCGAGCTGAACGGCACCCAGACGCAGTACACCTGGGTCGTCACCTCGACCCTGCTCGCCGCCACGGCCACCACCCCCGTCTGGGGCCGGCTGGCCGACATGTTCAGCAAGAAGCTCCTGGTCCAGATCGCCATCGGCATCTTCGTGGCGGGCTCGCTGCTCAGCGGCTTCGCCCAGGACACCGGTCAGATCATCGCCGCGCGCGCGTTCCAGGGCATCGGTGTCGGCGGCCTGCAGGCCCTGGTCCAGATCGTGATCGCGGCGATGATCCCGCCACGCGAGCGCGGCCGCTACAACGGCTACCTCGGCGGTGTCATGGCCGTGGCGACACTCGCCGGGCCGCTGCTCGGCGGCCTGATCGTGGACACCTCGTGGCTGGGCTGGCGCTGGTGCTTCTTCATCGGCGTGCCGATCGCCGTGCTCGCCTTCCTCCTGCTGCAGTTCACCCTGCACCTGCCGGAGGGCGCCCGCTCGAAGGGCAAGGTGGACTACCTCGGCGCCGGGCTCATCGCCGTCGGCGTGAGCACGCTGCTGATCTGGGTGTCGTTCGTCGGCGACTCGTTCGCGTGGCTGTCCTGGCAGACCGCCGCGATGGTGCTGTCGGCGCTGCTGGTCCTGGCCGTCGCCGTGCTGGTCGAACGCCGTGCCGAGCGGCCCGTCGTGCCGCTGGACGTGATCCGGCGGCGGGTGCCCGCCCTCGCCATCCTGGCCAGCCTCGCCGTGGGCATGGCGATGTTCGGCGGCGCGGTCTTCCTCGGCCAGTACTTCCAGGTCGGCCGCGGCTACACGCCCACCGAGGCGGGCCTGCTCACCATGCCGATGATGCTCGGCGTGCTGATCTCCTCGACGGTCACCGGCCGCATGGTCACCACCTCCGGCAAGGTCAAGCCGTACATCGTCACCGGTGCGATCGTGCTGGTCGTGGGCTTTTTCGGGCTGTCGTTCATCGACCACGACACGCCGCTGACGTTCGTCGGCGCGGGCATGCTGCTGGCCGGGGCCGGCGTCGGCATGACCATGCAGAACCTGGTGCTCGCGGTGCAGAACACCGCCGCGCTGAAGGACCTGGGCGCGGCGACCGGAGCGGTCACCTTCTTCCGCTCCCTCGGCGGCACCATCGGCGTGTCCGTGCTCGGCGCGATCCTCGCCGAGCGGGTCAAGTCGACCATCCTGTCCCACCTCGCGGCCGCGGGACTACCGGCCGGGGCGGGTGGCGGCTCGCTCAACCTCCAGGCCCTGCCGCCCGCGGCCCAAGCCGTCGTCCGCGAGGCGTACGGCGACGCCACCGGCCACATCTTCCTGGTGTCGGCGGCGATCGGGGTGGTCGGCGTGCTCGCCGCGCTGGCCCTGCCGAAGATCACCCTGCGGTCCAGCGTCGACCTGCCCGCACCCGCTCCCGAGCCTGAGCTGGTCGAGGCCTGACGTCCGCCGACGGCCGAGGAGGCGATGGTCATGCCCTGCGGTGCGCTGCTGGCCGGGGTGCTCGCCGTGCTGTCCTCGGCCGTCCTGGCAAGGTGCCGCAGGCGGCGACGTCCGGCGCCACCACCACCCCGTGCGGCCCCTGCCGCGTGCGTTCCGAGCCGAGGACCTGTCGGGCGTACGCCCCGACGCCGAACGCGACAGACCCGATCCGCCCGCCGCCCCCGCAACCGCAACGCCGCCGACGCGTACCCCTGACCGGCCTTCGTTCGCGCTGCAGTTTCAAGGAAAGTGCGTCAATGCCGACGCTGATTCGTGCAGTTTCCCCGAAACTGCACGAATCAGCGAGGGTTGGCCGGGCACGGGTGATACCGGGTGGTGGGGTGGGTGGGGGATCGGGCACACTCTCGCGGGTGAACTCCACCCCTGCCTGGGCTTACGCGGCTGGATGCCGTCGCGGGCGGTCCGTGCTCGAATCGGGCGCGGAGCGCTGAGATGGCGGTCGAGGTGGCGGTGCTGATCGGGTTGCAGGCCGCGGGCAAGAGCACGTTCTGCCGGACGGTGCTCGCCGACGGGCGTGCGGTGGTGAGCAAGGACGACTTCCGCAACGCCCGTTACCGGCAGCGACGTCAAATGCGGCTGGTCGGCGAGGCGCTGGCCGCCGGGCGCAGCGTCGTCGTCGACAACACGAATCCGTCCCCGGAGCAGTGGCAACCGCTGATCGACGCGGCTCGGGAGTACGGCGCGGGCGTCGTCGGCTACTGGTTCCCGCCCGATCCGGCCGGGTCGGCGGCCCGCAACGCCGCCCGCGATGACCGCACGCGGGTGCCGGATGCCGGGCTGCGCGCCGTGCTCCGCGAGCTGCGGCGGCCGAGCCTGGCGGACGGGTTCGACCGGCTGTATGCGGTGAGTTTCGACGGGGCGGGCGGGTTCCGCGTCGAGGTGCTGGAAGAGGAGCGGTGACCGTGGACGCGGACGAGTTCGAGGCCGCGCAGCGGGCGCGGGAGTACTTCCACGGGCTGACCCTGCTGCCCGGCGCGTGGACGGTGCTGCGGCTGGACGGCCGGGGTTTCTCGCGGTTCACCGAGCGGCACTTCGACAAGCCGTTCGACGAGCGCTTCGGCGAGCACATGGTGACCACGGCGACGGCGCTGCTGACCGAGCTGGGGGCGCGGTACGCGTACACCGAGAGCGACGAGATCTCCGTGCTGCTGCCACCCGGCTTCGACCTGTTCGGGCGCGGCGTGGAGAAGCTCGTCTCGATCTCGGCGGGTATCGCGAGCGCGACGTTCACGCATACCGCGGGCGTGCCGGCGCACTTCGACTCGCGGGTCTGGCTCGGCGTCTCCGTCGCCGACGTGGTCGACTACTTCTCGTGGCGGCAGTCCGACGCGGCCCGGTGCGCGCTCAACGGCTGGTGCTACTGGACGCTGCGCAAGGCCGGGCAGAGCCGCTCGCAGGCCACGCGCACCCTCGACGGCGCGACGACCTCGGGCAAGAACGAGCTGCTGTACCAGCACGGGATCAACTTCAACGAACTGCCCGCCTGGCAGCGCCGGGGGATCGGGCTGTGGTGGGAGGCGTTCGAGCGGGCCGGGCACGACCCCGTCCGCGGCGTCGACGTCACCGCCACCCGCCGCCGGGTCCACGTGGAGCGCGAGCTGCCCATGAAGGACGCGTACCGTGCCCTGATCCACCAGGTGGCCGACGCCTCCTAGTCCTCGGGCACGAAGACACCCCGGCCCGGCACTCCGATGACCACACCCTGCAGCCGCAGCACGCCGATGGCGCGCGTGATGGTGGAGAAGTGGACTGAGTACAGCGTCGCCAGTTCGTTGTAGGAGGGCAGTTGCTGGCCCGGCTGGTACTCGCCGGATTTGATGCGAGCAGCGAGTTCTACCGCGATCTTCAGATAGCTCATGGGCAACGGCATGGCGACACTCCCGGGTTGGCACCCTGCAGATTCAGGGAAGATGCAGCAAAGCCTGCGCTAATAAGTGCAGATTCCCCGAAAGTGCAGGCGAATCGCGACGGCCGAACGCTTGGTGCGGTGGGGGCCGAGTGGCGGTGATCCGGTTTCAGGGCAGGATGCCGTGGCGTAGCCACAGGGCGTAGAAGTGCTCGTCGTCCTCGATACGTCTGAGCATGTCGAGGCCCTGGGGCGAGGTCGCGGGTCGGTTGGAGATCAGCCGCGTGATGTCTTCGCCGGTGCCGGACAGCACGGCGAGCTCCAGCGCCCGGTAATGGTCCAGCCAGGCTTTCGCCCCGGGCAGGAAGTCGCGGGACAGCACCTCGCACAGTTTGGTGCCACAGGCTTCGGCGTCTTCGACGGCGCTGATGGACCATCGGTCATCTGATCCGATGTCCGGTTCGCCTGCGAGCTGTCGCGGGACCCGCAGGCGGGCCCACCACTGGGCGGTGGCGGCGGTGGCATGGGTGCGTATGCGGGGGTCGGCGTACTTGGCCTCGCGGAACAGCAGCCAGCGGCTCGTGGAGACGCCGACGTTGACGTAGAAGAGCGAGGCGTGCTGCCCGCTGCCGGTCGACCCCTGCACGTCCAGCAGCGTCGCGTCGCCCTCGGCGTCGAACCTGCGGAACGTGCCCGACGAGCGGGTGAACCCGTGCGCACGCAACAGCGGAACCAGCTGAGACTTGATCATGTTGAGGTATGCCTGGCGGACTGGTCGTTGCACCACGCCACGCTAAGGGCCAGGTCTGACGCTCACACTGTCGGCACGACTCGATCGAGGGCCTTGATCGCCGGGATGACGGATTCGCCGTACGCGGCCAGGGTGTGGTCCATGTCGTCGTGCTGGAGGTAGACGGCGAACTGGTCCACGCCCAGCTCCTTGAGCCGGGTGAGCTTGTCGATGTGGGCCTGCGCGGGGCCGAGCACGCAGAACCGGTCCACGATGTCGTCGGTGACGAACGCGGTGTGCGCGTTGTCGGCGCGGCCGTGCTCGGCGTAGTCGTAGCCCTGCCGGCCCTTGATGTACTCGGCGAGCGCGTGCGGCACCGCGCCGTGGTCGCCGTACCGGGCGACGATGTCGGCGATGTGGTTGCCGACCATGCCGCCGAACCAGCGCACCTGGTCGCGCTGGTGGGCCAGGTCGTCGCCGACGTACGCGGGCGCGGCGACGCAGATCTTGACCGTGGACGGGTCGCGCCCGGCCTGCTCGGCGGCCCGGCGTACGTGCTTGATCATCCATTCGGTGATGTCGAGGTCGGCCAGCTGCAGGATGAAGCCGTCGCCGACCTCGCCGGTCACCTTGATCGCCTTGGGGCCGTACGCGGCGACCCACACCTCCAGCGCCGACTCCTTGACCCACGGCAGCCGCATCTCGATGCCGCGGTGCGTCGCCTCACGCCCGTTGGCCAGGGCGCGGATCACGCCGACGGCTTCGCGCAGGTGCGCGATGTCGACTGGGGGCAGGCCGAGGGTGCGCCGGGCGGAGTCGCCGCGGCCGATGCCGCAGACGGTGCGGTTGCCGTACATCTCGTTGAGGGTGGCGAAGGTGCTGGCGGTGACGGTGACGTCGCGGGTGCCCGGGTTGGTGACCATCGGGCCGACGATGACCTTCTCGGTGGCGGCGAGGATGGCGCTGTAGATGACGTAGGGCTCCTGCCACAGCAGGTGCGAGTCGAACGACCACACGTGGCTGAACCCGGCGGCCTCGGCACGCTGCGACAGCTCCACGACCCGCCGTGCGGGCGGGTCCAGCTGGAACACGACCCCGATGTCCACTGTGCGCTTTCCTTTCGAGCTGACGTTCTGGCTGGTGAACGGGGGTGACGAGTTAGGAAGGGCACCTTCTTTAACGCGGAGCGTTAAGAAGGTGCCCTTCCTTTCAGAGCAGGTAGGTGGAGAGGCCGCGGGGGAGGTAGCGGCCGTGGCCTTTGTGGCCGTGGAAGGTGTTGTCCGCGACGAGGATGGTGCCGCGGGAGATGACGGTGTCGACCTTGCCGGCGATCTCGTAGCCCTCGTAGGCGGAGTGGTCCATGTTCATGTGGTGGGTGTCGACGCTGATGCGGGTGCGGCCGTTCGGGTCGTAGACGACGATGTCGGCGTCGGAGCCGGGGGCCAGGACGCCCTTGCGGGGGTACAGGCCGAACATGCGGGCCGGGGTCGTGGCCAGGGTTTCGACCCAGCGGGCCAGGGAGAGTTTGCCGTCGACGACGCCCTGGTAGAGGAGGTCGACGCGGTGTTCGACGCCGCCGATGCCGTTGGGGATCTTCGAGAAGTCACCGAGACCCAGTTCCTTCTGCTCCCGGAAGCAGAAGGGGCAGTGGTCGGTGGAGACCACGGCGAGGTCGTTGGTACGCAGGCCGCGCCAGAGGTCGCGCTGGTGGGGCTCGTGCTTGGAGCGCAGGGGCGTGGAGCAGACCCACTTGGCGCCTTCGAAGCCTGGTGCGCCGAGTTGGTCTTCGAGGGTGAGGTAGAGGTATTGGGGGCAGGTCTCGGCGAAGACGTTGCGGCCGGTGTCGCGGGCTGCGGCGACGGCTTCGAGGGCCTGGGACGCGGACAGGTGCACGATGTAGAGGGGGGTGTCGCCGGCGACCTGGGCCAGGGAGATGGCGCGGCGGGTGGCTTCGGCTTCCAGCTCAGCCGGGCGGGTGAGGCCGTGGTTGATGGGGTCGGTCTCGCCTCGGGACAGCGCTTGGCCGATGAGGACGTCGATGGCGATGCCGTTCTCGGCGTGCATCATGATCATGGAGCCGTTGTCGCGGGCTTTCTGCATGGCGCGCAGGATCTGGCCGTCGTCGCTGTAGAACACGCCGGGGTATGCCATGAACAGCTTGAAGCTGCTGATGCCCTCGGCGTCGACGAGGGAGTCCATCGCTTTCAACGACTCGTCGTCGACCCCACCGATGATCATGTGGAAGCCGTAGTCGATGTGGCAGTTGCCGTCGGCCTTGGCGTGCCAGGCGGCCAGGCCGTCCGGGATCCGCTCGCCCGTGCGCTGCACGGCGAAGTCGACGATCGTGGTGGTGCCGCCGAAGGCCGCCGCGCGGGTGCCGGTCTCGAACGTGTCCGAGGCGGACGTCCCGCCGAACGGCAGCTGCATGTGGGTGTGCACGTCGACCGCGCCGGGGATGACGTACTTGCCGCTCGCGTCCACCACCTGCGCGCCCTCGACGGGCGGGGTGCTGTCGGGCGAGAACAGCCCGGCGATCTTCTCGCCCTCGACCAGCACGTCGGCGGGATGCGCGCCGGTCGCGGTCACGACCGTGCCGCCCTTGATCAGCAGGTACACGCCGCGCCTCCTCAGGCTTGGGTCAGCGGGCCGTAGGCGTCGGGCCGGCGGTCCCGGTAGAACTGCCACCGGTCGCGCACCGTGTCCAGCAGGTCCAGGTTCAGGTCCCGGACCAGCAGTTCCGGCTGGTGCGCGTCGCCCGTGTCGCCGACGAACTTGCCCTCGGGGTCGACGAAGTACGAGGTGCCGTAGAAGTCGTCGTCGCCCAGATCCTCGATACCGACCCGGTTGATCGCCCCGATGAAGTACTCGTTGGCCACCGCCGACGCGGGCTGCTCCAGCTGCCACAGGTACGACGACAGCCCACGGCTGGTCGCCGACGGGTTGAACACGATCTGCGCCCCGTTGAGCCCCAGCGCCCGCCAGCCCTCCGGGAAGTGCCGGTCGTAGCAGATGTACACCCCGACCTTGCCGACCGCGGTGTCGAACACGGGATAGCCGAGGTTGCCCGGCCGGAAGTAGAACTTCTCCCAGAACCCCTTCACCTGCGGGATGTGGGTCTTGCGGTACTTGCCCAGGTAGCTCCCGTCCGCGTCGACCACCGCCGCCGTGTTGTACAGCACGCCCGGCTGCTCCTGCTCGTACATCGGCAGCACCATCACCATGCCCAGCTCCCTGGCGAGGGCCTGGAACCGCTCCGTCGTCGGACCCGGAATCGACTCGGCGTAGGAGTAGTACTGCGCGTCCTGCACCTGGCAGAAATACGGCCCGTAGAACAGCTCCTGGAAACAGATCACCTTCGCGCCCTGTGCGGCGGCCTGCCGCGCATACTCCTCATGCGCCTTGATCATCGATTCCTTGTTACCCGTCCAGGTCGTCTGGACCAGCGCGGCACGGATCACGCGCGACATGCGGCACCTCCTGCGAGCCTGTTGAGCCGGTACTCCAGGTAACCAGGCGAACTGCGCCGGTGTGCCCCGACGTGCCGGATGAACCATCATATTCTCGGCGAATGCCCCGAAGGCCGACGGGCCCCGGGCTGCGGCGGTGTGCGAAAGCGCAGGTGGGGGCAGAGGGGGCAGCGGAGAGTGACGCCGTCCGGAAGAATGGCCGCCCATGACCAGAGAAGGCTCATCACTGCCGGAGTGGATGCGCAAGGACGCCGAACCCGTGCGCACCACCCTGTACTGGCGCGTCACCCAGTGGTTCAGCCGCAGTCCCTGGTTCGGCGGCGCATGGCGGGCGGTGCGCGACCGGCCCCGCCTGTCGCGGCGCTTCCCCCGGACGTACGCCGTCCTGGCCTGGCTGTTCGCCGTCGCGATCGCGTTCTTCCTCGGTTACAAGATCATCGAGTACTACAACCTCATCATGGCCGGAAAGGTGTAGCCCTGGCCGCACGGGCGATCGGCCCAACGGAGTATTGCCATATGTCTCTATGGCGCTGGACACTCGTGCATCGTCGAGCGCCAGAAGGGGCAGCCATGAGTGATCCCGCGCAGACAGCAGACAGCGACTCCGCACGACTCGCCGAACTCGGCTACAAGCAGGAACTGCACCGTGGGTGGAGCGGCTTCTCCAACTTCGCCATCTCGTTCTCGATCATCTCGATCCTGGCCGGCTGCTTCACCACGTTCGGCCAGGCCTGGATGAACGGCGGCCCGATCGCCATCTCCTGGGGCTGGCCGATCATCTCCGCGTTCATCCTGATCATCGGGCTGTGCCTGTCGGAGCTGGTCTCGGCGTATCCGACCGCGGGCGGCATCTACTGGTGGGCCGCGAAGCTCGGGCGGCCGGTGCACGGCTGGTTCACCGGCTGGTTCAACCTGATCGGCCTGGTCGCGGTGACCGCGTCGGTCGACTACGGCTGCGCGACCTTCCTCAACCTGGTGCTGGCCAACACCGTGCCGGGCTGGGCGGGCACCTTCACCCAGGCGTTCTACCTGTTCCTGGGCATCCTGGTGCTGCACGCTCTGATCAACATCTTCGGAGCGCGGATCATCAACCGGCTGCAGGACATCTCGGTCTGGTGGCACGTGTTCGGCGCGGCCGTCATCGTGGCGATCCTGATCGTGGTGCCGACCAGCCACCAGAGCCCGTCGTTCGTGTTCACCGAGACGATCAACGGCAACGGCTTCAACGGCGGCAGCACCTCGGGCCTGGGCTTCTGGCTGTATGTGCTGCCCCTGGGCGGCCTGCTGACGCAGTACACCATCACCGGGTTCGACGCCTGCGCGCACGTGGCGGAGGAGACCCGCGGGGCGGCGCTCAACGCGGCCAAGGCGCTGTGGCGGTCCATCTTCTACTCCGCGATCGGCGGCTGGATCCTGCTGCTGGCTCTGCTGTTCGCGGTCAACGACGCGGGCGCGGTCACCGAGGGCTACGGCTTCGTGGGGGTGCTGCTGCAGGGCGCGCTGTCCTCGGGCTTCTTCAAGGTCGTGATCATCATCTCCGTGGTCGGCCAGTTCTTCTGCGGCATGAGCTGCGTGACCTCCATGTCGCGGATGATGTACGCGTTCAGCCGGGACGGCGCGGTGCCCGGCTGGCGGCTGTGGACCCGGCTGGACCGCAACGGCACCCCGGTCTGGGCCGTCGTCGCCGGGTGTATCGCGGGCGGGCTGCTCACCCTGCCCGCGCTGTACCAGAAGAACGGCGCGCCGATCGCCTTCTACGCGGTCGTCTCCGTCGCCGTGATCGGCCTCTACCTGGCCTTCCTCATCCCGATCATGCTCCGGCTGAAGGCCGGCGACAGCTTCGAGCCGGGCCCGTGGACCCTCGGCAAGCGCTACAAGGTGCTGGGCTGGATCGCGTCCATCGAGATCATCGTGATCTCGGTGTACTTCATCCTGCCGACCGTTCCGGCCGGGGTGCCGTTCAGCGACGAGTTCGACTGGTCCGCGGTGAACTACGCGCCGATCGCAGTCGGTACGGTGATGCTGCTGATCGGGGTGTGGTGGATCGTCTCCGCACGGAAGTGGTTCACCGGACCCCGGCGTACTGTGGATCTCCCCGCCGGGGTCGCGACCGCCGACGCCCCGGTGGCGGTGCTGGACTGAGCGCCGGGCCGCGCGGTGACCGGACGGTTGCCGCGCGGCCCGGACCTGGCCGGACGCCGCACGGGGAATCACCGTCGGGCGGTGGCTGAAGAAGGTGGAATGAGGCGTGGCTAGGCGAGACGACCCGCCCGCCCGCGCGCACGGCGAGGAGCTGGCCGCGGAGTGGGTGACGTTCCGCGACCTGCTCGTGGCGGGCCGGTCGGCTGAGGCCATCGCGCTCGCCGACCGCATCGCCGCCGAGTCGGGCGATCCGCTGCGGGTCGCCCAGGCCCTCATCGAGAAGGTCGCGGGCCTGCTCAACCAGGGCGGCGCCGCGCGCCCCGCACCGCTGCTGGACCGGATCGGCGAGCTGCTGCGGCAGGCGGGCCACCATCCGCGGCTCAGCGGCGAATACCACGTGCTCGCCGCGTACGCGGCGTTCGCGGACGGGTCGATGAGCACCGCGGTCAGCAACCTGGTGCAGGCCGAACGGATGCTGCGCGGCATGACCGAGGCCAACCAGGCCGCGGTGAGCACCTGGCACGACATGTCGGTGACGTACTCGGCGATGGGCTTCCACGCCAAGGCGGTCGAGGCCATGCGGGCGGGACGGCGCGTGTGCGTGGCCGCGGGCATCGCCGAGGCCGACTGCGCCTGCCTGGAGACGCTGGTGCGCTCGGCCGTCGCGCGCGACCACCAGGGCATGTCCGACGACTGCGTACGCGACCTGTGGGAAGTGGTGACCTTCGGCCGGGCGGCCGAGCCGGACCTGACCGTGTCCGACCGGACCTATCTGCGGTATGCCGCGGCCCGGCTCGCCGTGTTCGGCCACCGCCCCGCCGGCGAGCCCGCGCCCGGCGGGACCACACCGGACAGCCCCGACCGGTCGTTCTCGCAGGTCGTGTACCTGACCGCGGTGTGCGAGGCGATCGCGGCGGACCGGCCCGACGAGGCGTTGCGCCTGCTCGGGGAGCCCGCGGCGAGCGGCACCTGGCTCGGCGAGGCCGAGCCGCACCGGCTGCGCTCGATCGCGCTGTCGCGCATCGGCGACCACGCGGGCGCGGTGGAGGCCGAACGGGCCATGGTGCGGATCATCACCCGCGACGACGGCACGCTGCGCGACCGGTACATCGACAGCGTCAACGCCCGCCTCGACCAGGACCGGTTGCGGCAGATCGCGCAGGAGCACGCCGACGCGGCGATGAGCGACCCGCTGACCGGCCTGCCCAACCGGCGGCGCATCAAGGCGTTCGCCGCCGAACTGGCCGGGCGCGGCGCGGACGCGGCGGTGGGCCTGATCGACCTGGACGGTTTCAAGGCCGTCAACGACACCCACGGGCACAACTCGGGCGACCTGGTGCTGCAGCGTATCGCCGGGCTGCTCGCGCAGAGCGTGCGCGGCCAGGATCTGCCCGCCCGGTTCGGCGGGGACGAGTTCATGGTCATCCTGCCGGAGACCGGGCTCGCCGAGGCCCGCGAGGTCGGCGGGCGCATCATCGCCGCGGTGGTGGGCGAGGACTGGGAGGCGCTGGTGCCCGGGACCCCGGTGGGCATGAGCATGGGCTGGGCGGCGCTGCCCGCTGGCGGTGACCTCGACGCCGTGGTGCGGGCCGCCGACGAGGAGCTCTACCGCGAGAAACGCGCCCTGCGTTTGGCGTGACGAGCCTGTTTCTCGTAGACGTTGGCCTATCTCATCGAGTTTTCGGGGCTCGGAGTCGATGTGATAGGCCAACGTCTACGTAAGGCGGGGTGGTGCGGGCCCCGGAGGTCGGGGATCGGCCGGTCGGTGGAGGGGTCAGCGGACTGTCGTGCCGCGCGGGGTGCTCTCGCGGTGGGTGCGGTCCAGCGCGGTCACGTAGTAGGTGACCTGGCCGACCGGCGGCGGCGCGGCGTCGGTGAACGTGGTGCCGCCGCGTACGGTGGCGAGCAGGTTGCGCCCTGCCTCGACCCCGCAGCCCGCGCCGTCGGCCCGGTAGACGGCGTAGTACGCCGGTGCCGTGCCGCCGGCGGCGGTCCAGGTCAGGCGCACGCCACCGGAGACCCGCGCGGCGGTGAGCGAGCCCGGTGCGGCCGGTGCGGTGCCGGCGGCCATCGGTGCGACGGGGACCAGTGCGGGGTGGGCGTGGAAGTCCTCGCGCAGCCGGTCGGCGAAGCCGAGCGGGTTGGCCAGCAGTTCGTCGATGGAGAAGTAGACGTCCCCGGCGACCTCGGGGTGCTGCCGGTTGAGCAGCAGGTGGTCGGGCATCTCGGCGGCGTCACCCCAGTTCGGGTCGGCGTCGGCGCCGATGCGGTAGGCGGCCTGGCCGATGTAGAGCTGCACCCGGGTGCCCGCGACGGCCTGCGACCACCACGGCACCAGCACGTCGTATGGCGCGGCCGGGAAGCCGATCGTCCAGTAGAGCTGCGGCGCGACGTAGTCGATCCACTCCTGCTTCACCCACTTGCGGGTGTCGGCGTAGATGGCGTCGTAGGACTGCAGCCCGCTGGTGGCCGAGCCGAGCGGGTCGGTGCTCTGGTTGCGCCAGATGCCGAACGGTGAGATCCCGAAGCGCACATGCGGCTTGGCCTGCTTGATCCGGGCGGCCATGGTCTGCACGAAGTCGTCGACGTTACCGCGCCGCCAGTCGCCGAGCGTCGCGCCGCCTCCGTACGCGGTGAACTCGGCGGCGTCGTCGAAGGTCTGCCCGGCCACGGGGTAGGGGTAGAAGTAGTCGTCGAAGTGCACGCCGTCGAGGTCGTAGCGGGTGACGGCGTCCATGATGGCGTCGGCGCTGTGCTCGCGGGCGGCGGGCACGCCGGGGTTGTAGTAGAGGCGGCCGTCGTACGTCTCGACCCAGTTCGGGTGCTGCCGAGCCGGATGGGTCGCCACGAGCTGGTTCACGTTCGGCTGCATGGACACCCGGAACGGGTTGAACCAGGCGTGCAGTTCCAGGTTGCGGGCGTGTGCCTCGGCCACCGCGAAGGCGAGCGGGTCGTAGCCGGGGTTGCCGCCCTGGGCGCCGGTCAGGTACTGCGACCACGGCTCGTACGGCGACGGCCAGAACGCGTCGGCGGTCGGCCGGACCTGCAGGAACACCGCGTTGAAGCGCAGTCCCACGGCTCGGTCCAGCAGCGAGCGCAGCTCGGCCTGCTGTTGGGCGGCGCTCAGCCCGGTGGCCGACGGCCAGTTGATGTTCACCACCGAGGCGATCCACAACCCGCGCAGTGCGCGTTTGGGGGCTTCGCCGAGGGGGCAGCCGTCGGCGGCGGTCGCCGCGGCGGCGGGTGCGGGCTCGTCGGCCGGGGGAGCCGGCTGCCCGCATCCCGTGGCGGTCAGCGCGGCGGCGGTCAGCAGCGTCATGATGATGCGTCCGGTGCGCACGCCGTCTCCTGTCGATCTCTCCGAGGGCCCGGCCGGGCTGTGTCGGAAAGTTTCGCAGGCAGATTCTGCTTCGTAAAGATTAACCGATCTTTCGCTGTCGATCCGTGACACGGCCGTGCGACACGGTGCTCATCGGCGCAGTTGGGGTGCGCATGCGTGTTACATTCCCCGGGTTATAACCTCGTCCTCCCGTATATCCGAAGCGCCCGCGAAACGACCCGGGCGCTGTCCGCATTGGTGCGGTGCGGGAGGCGAAGAGTCCACACGAAGTGGACTCGCAGTCTCACCAAGGAGTATCTGACATGGCTGTCGGCACCGTGAAGTGGTTCAACGCGGAAAAGGGCTTCGGCTTCATCACCCCGGACGGCGGCGGAGCGGACGTGTTCGCGCACTTCTCCGCGATCCAGTCCAACGGCTACCGGAGCCTCGACGAGAACCAGCGGGTCGAGTTCGAGATCACCCAGGGCCAGAAGGGCCCGCAGGCGGCCAACATCCGCAAGCTCTGAGATAACGGCGGGTACGCGGTGAGCGGAACACGCGCACCGCGTACCCGTGATCGTCGTCGCCGAACTGCGGTTAATTTGGTGGCATGGCACGGCTGACCTATGACTGGTACTGCGACGAGGTGTCCGCCCAGACCGCGCTGCTGCGCGAGGTGCTGCCGGGCGACGACCTGAGCGCGAAGGTGCCGACCTGCCCGCAGTGGACACTGGCCGACCTGGTCCGGCACGTCGGCGGCAACGTGCACATGACCGACGCCGCGGTGCGCGGCGAGCCCGGTCCGCGACCCGCGATCGGCGACCCCGCCCGGGCCGGGGTGCCCGACACCGACGACCCGGACACGCTGACCGCCTGGATGCAGGACGGGGCGGACGCGTACGCCCGGACCCTGCGCGAACGCGACGCGCAGGACGTGGCCGAGATCTTCGGCATGCCGCGGACGCTGACGTTCTGGGCCCGCCGGGCCGCGTGCGACATCCTGGTGCACCGCGCGGACGCGGCGCTGACCACCGGCGCGGGCTACACCATCGCCCCCGACCTGGCCGCCGACGCCCTCGACGAGCTGCTGGAGCTGGCCGTCGACCCGCGACTGGGCACGCGGGTGTTCAAGAAGCTGCCCGAGCTGTTCGGTCCGGCACGGTCGATCCACCTGCACGCCACCGACACCGTCGAGGGACTCGACGCGGAGTGGCTGATCGAGCTCGGCCCCGACGGTGTGACCTGGCGGCACGGCCACGAGAAGGCCGACGTGGCGCTGCAGGCGCCGCTGACCGAGCTGCTGCTGATCCTCTACCGGCGGCTGCCGCTCGACTTCGCCCAGGTCCACGTGCGCGGCGACCGCGCGCTGCTCGAAGGCTGGCTGGACCGCGTCTCCATGGGCTAACAGGTGGAGTGCAGCAGCGCGCCCACTCGTACGCCCGCGTCGGCCAGCAGGTTGTAGACGCGGACCGCCTCCCGGGTCTCGGCGATGTGCACGTCGACGCCGCGCTCGGCCAGGTAGTCCTCGGTCTCCGGCATCACCTCCAGCATCAGTTGCTGGCCCTGCGACAGCACCACCGTGGTCGCCCCCGCCGCGAGCAGCGGCTCGACGTCGGCGGGCTGGATGCCGGGGGAGTGCCGGGTGCCGGTGACCCGCCAGTCCCACTCGCCGCCGCCGCCCGGATAGAGCACGGCGTCCTTGACCTCGCCCATGCCCTCGATCTCGATCTCGCCCCACGCCAGGGACAGCACCTTCGGCGATCTCCGCTCGTCCACGTCCGGCATTGTGGCACGATGCACCCGCCCGCCGTACCCGCAGAAAGGCCGCCAGGTGACCGAGCAGACCGCCGCCGCGCCTCCCCGCCTGGACTTGGAGCTGTCCGGGCACGTCGCGACGATCCGGTTCGTCAACCCGGCGCGGCGCAACGCGATGACCAACGACATGTGGGCCCGGCTGCCCGAGCTGCTCGACGAACTCGCCGGCGACCCTGACGTCCGCGTGCTCGTGCTGACCGGCGCGGGCGGCACGTTCTGCGCCGGGGCCGACATCACCGAGGTGGACCGGCTGATCGCCGACGGGGACCGCAGCCTGGCGGTGCTGGCCGAGGAGCGGCTGGCCCGGTTTCCGAAACCGACGCTGGCCGCGATCGTGGGTGACTGCGTGGGCGGCGGCTGCCAGCTCGCGGTGGCCTGCGACCTGCGCTTCGCCGCCGAGGGCAGCCGCTTCGGGGTCACCCCGGCCCGGCTGGGCATCGTGTATCCCGCGCCGACGACCCGGCGGCTGGTGGCGCTGATCGGCCCGTCGGCGGCCAAGCACCTGCTCTACTCCGCCGAGCTGATCGACGCCGAGCGTGCGCTGCGGGTGGGCCTGGTGGACGAGCTGCACCCCGCCGACCGGCTCGCCGAGCGGGTCGCGGCGTTCGCCGCGACGCTGGCGTCCCGGTCGTTGCTGACCCAGGTCGCGGCGAAGGAGATCGTGACGATGGCCGGTGACGGCCACCATGACGACACCCGGGTGTCCTACTGGCACCGCCAGATGGCCGAGTCGGGCGAGGCCGCCGAGGGCATCACCGCGTTCGTGGAGCGCCGCCGCCCCGACTTCCGCTGGTCCCCGCACTGACCCCGCCCATGGTCGTCCGACTTGCCAGGCACCTGTGCGTATCTTGAGTCCGAATACGCCCAGGTGCCTGGCAAGTCGACGGATCTTGAGGCCTCAGCGCCCGGCGGTGGCCGGGGAGTGCGTGCGGCCGCGCCCGGCGAGCACCACGATGGCGACCAGCGCGGCCATCAGTACGGCGATCACCTGGATCGGCGCGGGAGTGAACGGGGCCAGGAGCACGAGCACGACGGTGCCGGGAAATGCGTACACCACCAGGCCGCGGTGGTGCGGGCAGATCTGCAGCAGCCACAGGCTGACCAGATACACCGCGACCGGAACGGCGACGGCATAGGCCGCGACCACTCCCGACACGTGCGCGGTGTGGGTGTCGTAGTCGGCCGCGACGGCCAGCCCCGCGCCGACAGCGGCGGCCGAGGCCAGGATGAAGTAGTGGCCGTATCCCCACTGGAAGGCCCGCTTGAACGAGGTCAGCAGGTCGTGCGCCGGGCGGTCGAAGTAGAGCCACCACATCGCGAACACGATGACCAGCCCGGCCGCGGCCAGCCAGATCAGCGCGGTGGTGTAGCCGGTGCCGGACGCGGACTCGATGGCCACCGTCGCGGCCAGCACGGACTCGCCGAGCACGATCAGCGTGAACAGGCTGTAGCGCTCGGCGATGTGGTGCGGGTGCCACCGGGTCGGTCTGCCGCGCTCGGCCCACAGCGGCACCAGCAGCTCGCACACCACCAGCACGAAGAACGAGATCAGGCCCCACTCGGGCGGCAGCAGCAGCCGCAGCACCCAGCCGGCCTGGACGACCAGGATGCCGACGGCGAACCGCGTCGCGGTCGCGCGGCGGGGCGGGTCGTCGCGCCGCACCCGCAGCCACTGGGTGACCATGGCCAGGCGCATCACCACGTAGCCGAGGGTGATGAGCTTCCAGTCGGCGTGCTCGAAGGCGCGGGGCACACCCGCGGCCAGGATCAGCGCGCCCGCGATCTGCACCAGGGTGGTCAGCCGGTAGGCGACGTCGTCGTTGTCGTACGCGGAGGCGAACCAGCTGAAGTTGACCCACGCCCACCAGATAGCGAAGAACACCAGCAGGAAGCCGAGCACGCCCTGCCCGAGGTGGTTCTCGGCGACCGCGTGGTGCAGCTCGTTGGCGGCCTGGGCGACGGCGACCACGAAACACAGGTCGAAGAACAACTCCAGCGGGGTGGCGGCCCGGTGCGGCTCGTCGGGCGAGCGCGAGGTCAGCGGTCGGTACAGCGGGCTGCGGGTCGCGTCGGCCATGCTCGCAGGCTACCGCCGGTGGATCATCCGGTGTGGGCGGGACGGGCGAAGCCCTCGGGGCCCGGCGGATTGCGGCGCCGGGCCCCGGTCCACACCGGAGGGGTGATGCCTATCGCATAGACATCAAAAGATGGAAGCGCTCCCATCATGGCGTACGCACACGGAGCCGTCAAGGCCCGGATCGGCTTGCGGCCGTGGTGATCAGGCGAGTTTCGGCTGGCCGTGGCGGGTCAGCACGGTGGCGGTGAGCACGGACAGGGCCGCGAAGCCGAACATGGCCGCCGCCATCGGCATGCCGCTGGACGCGCCGAGCGCGGCCACGATCGGGCCCGCGATCGCACCGATCACCGACTGCACCGCGCCCATCAGCGCGGCGGCGGTGCCCGCCATCTGCGCGTGGCCGTCCAGCGCGAGCGCGGTGCTGTTCGGGGCGACCATGCCCAGGCTGGCGATGTAGACGAACAGCATGGCGACCACGATGGTCAGGCTGTGCAGGCCCGCGCCGCCGATCATGAGGATCCCGGCGGCGACCGCCCCGGCCAGCGCCGCGAACAGCAGCGCCCGCGGCGTGCGCCGGCCGACGAGGCGGGCGTTGAGCTGCCCGACCGCGACCAGGCCGAGCGCGTTCAGCCCGAAGATCAGCCCGTACGCCTGCGCGGAGACGCCGTACACCTCCTGCAGCACGAACGAGCCGCTGGACAGGTAGGCGAACATCCCGGCGAAGGTCAGCCCCTGCGCGGCGGTGTACCCCCAGAACCGGCGGTCGGCGGCCAGCACCTTGAAGCCGCTGCCGACCTCGGCCAGTCCACCGGTCCGGCGGCGCTCGGCGGGCAGCGTCTCGGGCAGGAACCGCCACCCGACCACCACCATCACCAGCCCGTACAGGGCGAGCAGCGCGAACACGCCGCGCCAGCTGGTGAACTCCAGCACGGCCGCGCCGATGGTGGGCGCGATCACCGGTGCGACGCCGAACACCAGGGTGAGCCGGGAGAAGAAGCGCGACGCCTCGGCGCCGGAGTACAGGTCGCGCACGACCGCGCGGGAGATCGCGATGCCGATGCCGCCCGCGAAGCCCTGGACCAGCCGCAGCGCGGTCATCACCTCGATGGTCGGGGCGAGGGTGATCAGCAGGGAGGACACGAAGAACAGCACGGTGCCCGCGATGATCGGCCTGCGCCGGCCCCAGCGGTCCGACAGCGGCCCCATGACGAACTGGCCCAGCGCGATGCCGATCAGCGCCACGGTGAGCGTGAGCTGCACGGCGGCGGGGGACACGCGCAGGTCGGCGGCGATGGTGGGGAAGGCGGGCAGGTACATGTCGAACGACAGCGCGCCGAAGGCGGACATGCTGCCGAGGACCAGGATCAGGGTGCGTCGCCGGGCCGGTGCGGGGGTCACGGTCCTTACCCAACCATCCCGGGCCGCAGTGCCGGGAGCTTTGTGACCGCGATCATGACGCGGTTGCCGCGACGGCCCGCTCGCCGTTCACCAGCCCGGCTTCGTCCTCCAGGTAACGGGGTCGGGCCGCGGCCAGGCCCGCGAACGCCTGTACGACCGCGGCGGCGACGAGGAAGCCGAGCGGCAGCTGCCAGCCGCCGGTCAGCTCGTGCAGCACACCGACCAGCAGTGGGCCGAGTGCGGCGATCAGGTAACCGGTGCTCTGCGCGAACGCCGACAGCGCCACCACGCCCTCGCCGGTGCGCGCCCGCATCCCGATCATCGCCAGAGCGAGGGGGAACGCGGCCTGGCCGAGCGCGAGCAGGGCCACCCAGGCGATCGCGCCCGCGTGCGGGGCCAGTGCCAGGCCGAGGTAGGAGGCGATCATCGCGGCGGACATCAGCAGCACCAGCGGCCGCAGGTCCCGCAGCCGGCCGGCCAGCGTCGGCATGAGCAGCGCGAACGGCACCCCGATCGCGGTCACGCCGGCCAGCAGCAGCCCTGCGTCGGTGGGCGTGAACGCCGCGTCGCGGAACATCTTCGCCAGCCAGCCCATGGTGGCGTACCCGGACAGCGACTGCGCGCCGAAGTAGATCGCCATCGCCCAGCCCAACCGGGTCTGTGCGGGCCGGACCCGGGTACGGGTCGCCTGCGCCGTGCCCGCCGACCCGGGCGTACGCCGCAGGGCGGGGCCCAGCCAGGGCAGGACCGCCACGGCGGCCAGCAGCGCCCAGACGCCGAGCCCGGCGCGCCAGTCTCCGACGGCGTGCGCGATCGGCACGGAGGCCGCCGACGCGGTGGTGGTGCCGAGGATCAGCGTCATCGAGTAGACGCCGGTCATCAGCCCCGCCCGGTGCGGGAAGTGCTCCTTGACCAGCACGGGCAGCAGCACGTTGGCGATGGCGATGCCGGCCAGCGCGATCGCGCTGGTGAGCACGAACGTCCACGGCGAGCCGCTGACCGCCCGCAGCAACTGGCCCACGGCCAGCAGGCCCATCGCGCCGACCAGGATGCGGGCCGGGGACATGCGCCGGGCCAGCCACGGCGTGAACGCGCCGAAGGCCGCGAAGGCCAGGGCGGGCAGCGTGGTGATGACACCGGCGACGGTGCCGGACAGGTGCAGGCCCGTGGTCACCTCGTCGAGCAGCGCACCGAGGCTGGTGATGGCGGCGCGCAGGTTGAGCGCGACGAGCAGGATGCCGACCAGGATCAGCGCCGCGGAGCGCGGTGCCGGTACGGCCGGTGTCGGCCGGGTCACAGCAGGTGCGATCATCGGCGACACGATCGGCGGCGTTTCGACGGCGGTGACTGGCGGTGGCATACCTCCGATCGTAGAATCATGGGATGAATTTCGGACCGGAGATGTAAGCAATGACACTGCGCACCCCCTCCCGCCAGACCCTGGTGCCCCAGGTCATCGAGCAGCTGCGTACGCAGGTCGCGACCGGCGAATGGCCCGTCGGCAGCCGCATCCCCACCGAACCCGACCTGGTCGCGGCGCTGGGCGTGGGCCGCAACACGGTCCGCGAGGCGGTGCGCGCCCTGGTGCACGCCGGCGTCCTGGAGTGCCGGCAGGGCTCCGGCACCTACGTCACCGCCACCCACGAGCTCACCGGCGTGGTCGCCCGCAGGCTGGCCGCCGCCGAGGTCGCCGAGGCCGTCGAGGTCCGCCGTGCCTTCGAGGTGGAGGCGGCGCGGCTCGCCGCGGTCCGGCGCACGCCCGCCGACCTGGAGAAGATGGACGCGCTGCTGGCCCGGCGCGAGCAGCTGTGGCGCGACGGCGACGCGGCGGCGTTCGTGGCCACCGACGCCGACCTGCACGTCGCGATCGTCGCGGCCGCGCACAACGCCATGCTCGCCGAGCTCTACGCCTCGTTCGGCGGCGCGCTGCGGGCCAGCCTCAGCCAGCAGATCGGCGAGACCCTCACCCCCGACAAGTACGTCGCCCACGACGACCTCGTCGAGGCCATCCGCGCCGCCGACCCCGACCGCGCCGCCCGCGCCGCCGGTGCCTTCCTCGAGGCCGCATAGCTTGCTTGTCGTCGGGCAGAGCCGTGCGCGCCGCGGACGAGCGCTGGCCGATTTGCAGACGATCGCCGAGGAGGGCGGATTCGACTTCGAGCGGTTGTCGAAGCTCGACCAGTGAGAATTACAGGCCGGCGAGGGAGGCCAGGACGGCTGCTTCGGCCATGGCGCGGTGGCTGGGCTGGTTGCCTCGGGACACCCACCACAGCGAGTCCTCGACCCGGCGGGCCGTGGCCCAGGCCGCCAGCCGCGCCGGGTCCTCGCCGGTGACCTCGCCGAAGATCGCGAACCGCCGCCGCAGCACGGCGGCGGGGTCCGGGTGCCGGAACGGGTCGTCGATCTGCTCGACGAGCTTCCACGGGTCGTAGCCCGGGTCGCCGTACATCGGCTTGGGGTCGATGACCAGCCACGGCTCGCGCTGACCGGCCAGGATGTTGCCGGGATTGATGTCGCCGTGCACCAGCACCCGCCGCAGCGCCGTGGTGGGCAGCTCGCGCAGCAGCCGGATGCCGTGCGCCACCAGCCCGGGATCGAAGCCGGGGCGCAGCCGCTCCATGCGCTGCTCGACCAGCCCGGCCCAGCGGGCGGTCACGTGGCTCAGCAGGTCGAACCCGCTCGCGTCGCCGACCGGCGCCGACCACAGCCGGGCCAGCAGCCGCGCCGCGACGAGCAGCCGCTCCTCGGCGGGCAGCCAGTCGCGGTCACCGAGCGTCGTGCCGGGGTCCACCCGTTCCAGCAGCATCGCGTGCCGTACGGAGTCGTGCGCGTGCAGGGTGACCACGCCGTGGCCCTGCCACACGCGCAGCGCGGCGGCCTCGCCCATCATCTCCGGATGCGGCCAGCTGATCTTCAGAACGGCCGCGCGGCCGTCGGGGAGTTCCGCGGGCGCGACCCAGGAGCAGGAGCCACCGGTCCAGGGCGCGCCCAGCCGCAGTGACCAGGCTTCGCGCAGTTCGCTGATCAGTGCCGGCAGGGAGTCCAGCCAGGCCCGGCCCTCGGCCAGGTCGCCGATCGACGCGACGACGCCCAGGGTCGGGGGCACCAGCAGTTGCGGCTCCGTCACGCGGTGAGACTACCGGCGCTGCCTACCATCGCGATGTGGACGTTCGGACAGAGTTGCAGCTCGCGGCGATCGCGGAGATCATGGCCCGCCTCGACCGGCAAGGCATCGCGGTATGGCTGCGCGGCGGCTGGGCGATGGACTTCCAGCTCGGCCGGATCACCCGCCCGCATGCCGACGTCGACTGGTTCTGCTGGGCCGTCGACGCCGACCGGCTGACGGTTGTGCTGGTGGAGCTGGGTTTCGAGGAGTACGGCGAGCACGACCGGCGGCTGCAGCGCGACTTCCTGCGCGACGGCGTCGACCTCGGCGTGGCCCTGCTCGGCCGGGATGCCGAAGGCCACGCGGTGGTGCCGGCGGGTCCGCACGCGGGCGAGCGCTGGCCGGCGGGCATGCTCGACGGCCCACCCGGTCACCTCGGCGGCCTGACCTGCCCCATAGTCAGCCCGCAGGCACAGATCGAGATCAAACAGATGATGCCGGTATGGGTGCCCGGCCTGCCCCGCCGCGACAAGGACCGCGCCGACATCGAGCTGCTGACCGCGGCGCTCACCGGCCGAAACCCGTTTGCCGGGTCCGGCGCGACCGCGCAGGATCACTGGCATGCTGACTGAGGTAACCCGGTACTACCAGCGCGGCGGCGAGACCCGCCGCCTCGACGCGGGGTCCGGGCGCTGGGAGTTCCTGCGCACCTGGGACCTGCTCGCCAGGCTGCTGCCGCCCGGCCCGCTGGCCGTGCTCGACGTCGGCGGGGCCACCGGCGTGTACGCGGGCCCGCTGGCCGCGGCCGGACACGCCGTGCACGTCGTCGATCCGTTGCCCGAGCACGTGGCGGCGGCGTCGGCGCTGCCCGGGGTGACCGCGGCCGTGGGCGACGCCCGCCGGCTCGACGAGCCCGACGCGAGCCGGGACGTGGTGCTGCTGTTCGGTCCGCTGTACCACCTGATCGACCGGGCCGACCGGATCGCGGCCTGGCGCGAGGCCGGCCGCGTGGTGCGCCCCGGCGGGCTGGTGCTCGCGGCGACGATCAGCCGGTACGCCTCGCTGCTCGACGGTTTCGCCAAGGGCCACCTCGACGACCCGGTGTTCGCCGGGATGGTGGAAGGCGCCCTCGCCACCGGCGTGCACCGCAACCCTGACGCGGTGCCGAACTGGTTCACCACCGCGTACTTTCACCGGCCGGACGAACTGCCGGTCGAGGTGGCCGAGGCCGGGCTGGAACTGGAGCGGATCGCCGCGATCGAGGGTCCGCTGTGGATGATGGCGCGGCTGCCGGAGATCCTCGCCGACGAGCAGCGGACCGCGCAGGCGCTGGCGGTGATGCGCGAGCTCGAAGGCGTACGCGAGCTGTGGGGCGCGGGCTCGCACCTGCTCACGGTCGCCCGCCGCCCGGCCTGACGGGGGTGGACACACGTCCGGGTCGGGGCCGGCGGGCTGGCCGCTGGTCCCGACCCGGTGGCAGGTCTGCGGTGAAGTCCCGGCGCGAGCGCTGTTCAGCGGCCGCGCCGGGCTCCGGTCACGCCTGGAGCGTGGCGCTGAGCGTGATCTCGGCGCCGGGCGACAGCAGGCGGGAGATCGGGCAGCCGGCCTTGGCGGCCTCGGCGAGCTTCTGGAACTGCGCCTCGTCGATGCCGGGCACGTCGCCGGTGGTGACCAGGTCGATCCGGGTCACCGTCATGCCGGCGTCGGTCTTGTCCAGGTGGACGTTGGCGTTGGTCACCACGGCGTTGGGCGGGAAGCCCGCGTCCGACAGCTGCTTGGAGAACGCCATGGAGAAGCAGCCGGAGTGCGCGGCGGCGATGAGCTCCTCGGGGTTGGTGCCCTCACCCTCCTCGAAACGGGACTTGAACGAATAGTTGCCCTGCAGGCCACCCTTGCCGGTCGCGATGGTGCCGGACCCCTCGGTGAGCGTTCCCTGCCAGCGGGCTGTTGCGGTGCGAATAGGCATGGGCCCGACGCTAGCTCACGCGGGCGCGGCGTGCCCGCGAATGGCCCCCAATATGAGACGCACGTTTGCGGGCGTGTCGCCCGCACAGGTGTCCACGAGCAGGCGCGGCTGCCGCCACGAGGTGAACTCCCGCGCCCGCACCTCGTCCCAGCTGGGCTGGAACGCCTGGTCGTGCTCGGGAATCCGGGCCTGCACCCGGCGGCGGTGCTCGGCCTCATCGCCGCACACCACTTCGATGGCGTGCATCACGGCGCCGTGCCGCGCGGCGAGTCCGCGCCACCCAGCACGCCGAGCCGGGGCGCTGAAACGCCGGGGCAAACCTGACGGGAAGTGTCAGGATATGCCGCGACGATGGACCCATGCAGGAGAACCTTCACGGAAAGATCGCCCTGGTGGCGGGCGCGACCCGCGGGTGCGGGCGGGCGATCGCGGTCGAACTCGGCCGGGCGGGTGCGACCGTCTACGTCACCGGTCGCAGCACCCGCGCGCAGCGGTCCGAGATGGACCGGCCGGAGACCATCGAGGACACCGCCGACCTGGTCACCGCGGCCGGCGGCGAGGGTATCGCGGTGCGTGTCGACCACCTCGTGCCCGACGAGGTCAGGGCGCTGGTGGCGCGGGTCGACGCCGCGCACGGGCGGCTGGACATCCTGGTCAACGACGTATGGGGCGGCGACGGCTATGCCGAGTGGGGCAAGCCGCTGTGGGAGCAGTCGCTCGACGGCGGCCTGCGCATGCTCGAACTCGGTCTGCACACCCACATCATCACCAGCCACGCCGCGCTGCCGCTGCTGGTCCGTAACCCGGGCGGGCTGGTCGTCGAGGTCACCGACGGCACCGACGAGTTCAACCGCAAGTACCGCGACTCCTTCTTCTACGACCTGACCAAGACCTCGGTGTCGCGGATCGCGCTGGCCCAGTCCGCCGAGCTCAAGCCGTACGGCGGGACCGCGGTCGTGGTCACGCCGGGTTTCCTGCGCTCGGAGGCGATGCTCGACCACTTCGGCGTCACCGAGCGGAACTGGCGCGACGGGGCGGCCAAGGAGCCGCACTTCATTCTGTCGGAGACCCCCGCCTACCTGGGCCGGGGCGTGGCGGCACTGGCGGCCGACCCCGACCGCGCCCGGTGGACCGGCAGCTCGCTGTCCAGCACGGCGCTCGCGCGGGCGTACGGGCTCACCGACGTGGACGGCTCGGTCCCCGACATCTGGAGCTACTTCGCCGAGCACGGCACGGCCGAGAACGGCCCGATCGACCCTGCCGGCTACCGCTAGCCGGTGGTCGGGCACCCTCCGTGAGCGGTTGGCGGCGGATATGGCGTGACGCGGCCACATCAATATTGATGTACGTACAGCAAAAAAGATGTGGCCGCGCGCCGAGGTATGGCTGCGCGACTCAGGCGTGGCGGGCGGCGATCGCCGCGCCCACGGCGGCGAACTCGGCCCGCAGCTCTGCGGGGGCCAGGATCTCGACCTCGGCGCCCAGCGGAAGCAGCTGGCCGAGTGCGACGGTCGGTGACTCGACGGCCAGTTCCACCTCACACCAGCCCTGCGCGTCGGGCGGGCCGGTGTGCCGGATGGCCTCGCCACGGGCCGCGGGGTCGGTGACCAGCGGCAGCAGGCGCAGGCCGCGCGGGCTCACCCGGAGCCGGACCAGGTCGCGCAGCAGCGAACGGTCGAACGAGGCGGCCGACTCCGCCCACCACTGCGCGAGCCGGAACTGCTCGGGCCGCTCGAACATCTCGCCCGCCGCCTCGACGGCGATGACCCGGGCCAGCCGGTAGGTTCGCACGGCGTCGTCGGCCGGCACCCGGGCCACGAGGTACCAGACACCGGCCTTGAGGACCAGGCCGTACGGCTCCAGCTCGCGGCGTACCGAGCTGTCGGCGCGCCGGTAGCGCACGGTGATGCGGCGCTGCTCCCATACCGCCTCGGCGACGGTCATCAGGTGCGGCAGCTCCTCGCCGCGGTGGAACCAGCCGGGCGCGTCCAGGTGGAATCGCTGGGCGATGGTGCGGGCCCGGTCGCGCAGCGGTTCGGGCAGCGTCGCGAGCACCTTGGCCTGCGCGGCCAGCAGGACCGAACCGAGGCCCAGTTCGGCGAGCGCCTCCGGGGCCGCGCCGGCGAACAGCGCTGCCGCCTCCGCGCCGGTGAGCCCGTCGAGCCGGGTGCGCCAGCCCTCCAGCAGCCGGATGCCGCCGGCACGGCCAGGCTCGGTCCACAGCGGCACCCCGGCTGCCTGCAGCGCGGCGACGTCGCGGTACACGGTGCGCACCGAGACCTCGAACAGCGACGCCAGCTCGGCGGCCCGCACCGAACGCCGCTGCTGCAGCGTGAGCAGCAGCGACACCAGCCGGGAGGCCTTCATCCGCGAGGGCTCGGGTTCGCGTGCTCGCGTGCCGGACCCGGCGAGCCGCACCGGGTCCGGTCGCGCCCGCGGGCCGTCCGCCTGCCGCTCACAGCCCGGCCACGAACCCGTGCATGCAGCGGGTGACACGGACTAGGTTCTCCGCGCTGCGGACCGGGTCGTCCGGGTGCTCCAGCGCGTGGTCCGCGCCGGGCAGCTCCAGGCAGGCCAGGCCCAGGTCGTCGGCCAGCCGGGGGTCCCAGGAATGGTCGCCGGTGCCGCCGATGAGCTGGGTGGGCGCCTCGGTCGCCCCGAGTGCGTCGACCACCGAGGGGTGGAACAGCAGCGGCGTCAGCCAGATCGCGGGCAGGCGGCGCTCGGCGGCGACGGGCGCGGCGAACGTGCCCAGCGACTTGCCGACCAGCATGATCCGCTTCGCGGACTCGGCCTCGACGGCGGCGACGGCCTGTGCGACGGCCCAGGCGGCGCGCTCGTCCATGTCGATGGTGGCGGGCGGGGTCCACCACAGCTCCCGCACGCTCCAGCCGTGATGGGCGAGCACGTTGCGGGCCAGGTGCAGCAGCGGCCGGGCAGGCGTGTAGCCGCCGCCGGGCAGGATGATCGCCAGCCGGTCGGGGTCGGCCTGGTGGCGGTCGGGGAATCTCGGCCAGGGGTGCGCCGTCTCCGGGCGGGTCATGGCCCGATCCTAGGTCGGTTCGAGCGCGGGCGGCGGCCCACGCGGTCGGACCTACACCGGCAGCGGGCCGTCCCGGGTCCGGATTTCGCGCGGACGTGACCGCCGACCGGGCCGCGTTGTCGGGCTGATCGTCCAAGGTGCGCGTATCGATCAACTTCTTATGATCGTGGTCGATGTGGGCGACTGTCTCACCTGGACTGCTGGAGGAAACGTGCGCAAGTGGTATGCGGCGGCAATGGCGGCGCTGGGCCTGGCGGTGCTGCTGGCGGTGCCCGGCGCCGCGGGCGCGGGGGCGGGCGACACGGCGCGCGGCTGCGAGCGGCACTTCGACGCCGCGGTGGCGGACTTCGACGCGGTCTTCCTGGCCAAGGACCTGCCCAAGGTCATGGCGTACTACCACGACGACGCCGTGCAGATCGGCTCCAACGGGGCGTACCGCAAGGACAAGGCCGCCATCCAGGCCAACTTCACCGGGCTGTTCACCTATGACTTCACGGCCACGTTCCCCGAGGTGAAAAAGCACGTCGACGGCTGCCGCGGCGCGACGCTGGTGGTCGACTTCACGCTGGCCATCCCGTCGGTGGGCTTCAAGCAGCACTTCTACAACGCGCTCACCTTCGTCCGCGAGCGCGGCAAGTGGAAGATCATCCTGGATGTCAGCTCGCCGCTGCCGGTGGTCTGAGCGAGGCGCCCCGCCGCCATCGCCGACCGTTCGCCGGTCGGCGGTGGCGGGTCAGGTTGGTGACGTAACCCTCCCGGGGCTGGCGCCCGAGGGCCTCCACGCGGCATGGTGGCGGTCCGCGATCGGGTGACGAGGGGGTGCGGGCGGCGATGCCGGTCGGAGAGCACGTGGTGGCACGGGCACGTGAGCACGTCGCGGCCGGGACGCTGTCGGCCGCGCACGATCTGCTGTCCGCGGCGCTGGGCACGGTGCCCACCGACCCGGCCCAGGCCACCCCGGTCGTCGCCGAGGCGGTGGTGCTGCAGACCGGAGTGCTGCTCGGGCTGGGGGAGCCGTACGCCGCCCGGGGCTGGGCCGCGTACGGTTTCGCGGCGTCGCGGGCGCTGTACGGCGAGCGCGACCGGCGCACCCTGCACGCGCTCGGGCTGCTGGCCGCGGTGCTGGCCAGGGTGGGGGTGCATGCCCGCGCGGTGCAGCGCTACCTGGACCTCATCGCCGCGTACGCCGACCTCGACGGGCCGGACTCGGACCGGGTGCTGGCCGCGCGCGGCGACCTGGCCACCGTCGAGCACGCCCAGGGCCACTGCGTGACGGCGCGGCTGCGCCTGGCCACGGTGATCGACGAGCACCGGCGGCGGCACGGCTCGGCGCATCCGGTCGGCATCCGGATGCAGCTGCGGCTGGCTGCCATGTGGCGCGACTGCGGCGGCTTCAACGACGCGCACGAGCTGCTCACCGAGGCCCGCGAGCATGCCGCGGGGCTCGACCCCGCCGATCCGGTGCACACGATGATCACCGCGGCCGCCCGGGCCGTCGCCGACCCGCGCCACCGGTGCGGCGTCGGCCTGATCCCGGACACCCCGATCTCCCCGGTGGAACTCGCCGGGCAGCAGCGCCCGGCCCGGCCCGCGGAACCGCTGCCGGCTGTCGCGCCACCGCCCGACCCGGCTCCGGAGGACTCCTGGGCGCACCGGCTGCGCGACGTCGAGGCGCCTGCGGCGTGGACGGGCGACGTGCCGCCCGTCGCGCCGGACGAGACCGCCCGATGGACGCCGCCGCAGGAGGAGCAGGCCGCGGTGTGGGACCACCTGACCCCGGCCGGGTACGAGCCCCCGTCGGTGCTCGCCGCGCCCGCCTTCAGCTCGACCGTGTACCTGCCGCCGTACCTCACGCAACCGCCCGCGCAGTCCGCCGAGCCGGAGCGGGCCGCGGGCCGCCGGAAGGCCGAGCCGGTCGCGCGGCGGCTGCCGCAGCACACGTTGGTGCTGGTGGCGGCATGTGTCGGCATCGTCGCGGTCGCGCTGCTGTTCATGCTGCTGGTCAGCTCGGTTTCGCCGTAGCCGCGCACCCTCTAATATCGACGGCGGGCTCTGGCGGCCCCGGGAGCCGGGCCGCCCCTGATCTCGCCGACCGCGCCGTGCCGCGTCGGCGTCCTGTCTCGTACCAGCGTGGGGTCCTCCGCGTGGGCAGCGGGTGGCTTCGCGCGTCCCAGTGAGGGGATTCGCTCATGTCCAGGCCCACCGTGAGGGCAGCGCTGACGGCGCTGCTGGGCACACTCGTGGCCGCGACGGCCGTCGTCGTGGCCGCTCCCACCGGCAGTGCCGCCGCCGCCCCGACCCGCATCATGGCGCTCGGCGACTCGATCACCGGCTCGCCCGGCTGCTGGCGGGCGACGCTGTGGAACCGGCTGCAGAGCACCGGCTACACCAACATCGACATGGTCGGCACGCTGCCGGCGCAGGGCTGCGGGGTCGCCCACGACGGCGACAACGAGGGCCACGGCGGCTTCCTGGCCACCAACATCGCCAACCAGAACCAGCTGGTCGGCTGGCTGTCGGCCACCCTGCCGGACGTCGTGCTGATGCACCTCGGCACCAACGACGTGTGGTCCGACCTGCCCAGCACGCAGATCCTCACCGCCTTCGGCAAGCTGGTCGACCAGATGCGGGCCAGCAATCCGGCGATGAAGATCCTGGTGGCGAAGATCATTCCGATGAACCCGTCGAGCTGCGCCGAGTGCGCCGCGCGGGTGGTCTCGTTCAACAACGCCATCCCGGCCTGGGCGGCGGGCAAGACCACCGCGCAGTCGCCGATCACCGTGGTCGACCAGTGGACGAACTTCAACACCGCGACCGACACCTACGACGGGGTGCACCCCAACGCGGCCGGCGACCAGAAGATGTCGGACCGCTGGTACCCGGCGCTGACCGCGGCGCTCAGCGGGGTGACGCCGTCGAACCCGCCGTCCCCGTCGGCCTCGCCCAGCCCGTCGGCCTCGCCGTCGCCCTCGGTCTCGCCGAGCCCGTCGCGCCCGCCGTTGCCGTCCCCGTCGGGCGCCGCCGGCAAGTCGTGCACGGCGACGTACGTGATCGTCGGGCAGCAGTGGCCGGGCGGGTTCCAGGGTGAGCTGCGGGTGGTCAACAACGGCACGGTCGCGATCAGCGGCTGGTCGGTGCGGTTCACCTTCCCGAACGGCCAGGTGATCACGCAGAGCTGGAACGGCCAGTTCACCCAGACCGGTTCCTCGGTCACCGCGCTCAACGTCAGCTGGAACGGGCTGCTGGCACCGGGCGCGGGCACGGCCGCCGGTTTCCTGGCTAGCCAGACCGGCACCAACGGCACCCCCGTGCCTGTCTGCACCGGCCTCTGATAAAAATGGACAAAAAGGGCGTATCCGCAGTACGGATACGCCCTTTCCCCGCACCGTCGCTGACGCCTGCCGCCGTGTCGGCAACCGCCCTGGGCAACGTGGTACAACTGGGGGTCGTGAATCGGCGGATCATGTCCTTCAGATTCGGGTGAATACGGCCGGCCTGCGCCGGCTGTCGCTTTTACAGCCGGCGGCGGAGGGGAGGCCTCGGTGGCTCAGCAGCCGCTGGGCGAGACGCGCGTGCCATCGCGCGATCGCATCCTCACCATCCCCAACCTGATCAGCTTCGCCCGCCTGCTCGGCGTGCCGGTCTTCCTCTACCTCTTCCTGGTCGCCGACGAGATCGGCTGGGCCGTGGTCGTGCTGGGCCTGGGCGGCACCACCGACTGGATCGACGGCTACCTGGCTCGCCGGCTCGGCCAGGTGAGCCGCGTCGGCGAGCTGCTCGACCCGGCGGCCGACCGCCTCTACATCCTCGCCACGCTGCTCGCGTTCACCGTGCGCGACATCGTGCCCTGGCAGTTCACGGTCGCGCTGCTGGCTCGCGACGTGCTGCTGATGCTGACCTTCCCGGTGCTGCGCAAGCTGGGCTACGGCCCGCTGCCCGTGCACTACATCGGTAAGACGGCCACCTTCATCCTGCTGATGGGCTTCCCGATCCTGCTGCTCGCCTGGGCCGTGCCGACAGGCCCGATGCACACCATCGCGTACGCGAGCGGCTGGGCGCTGTGCTGGTGGGGCATCGTCCTGTACTGGATCGCGGGCATCTTCTACCTGGTGCAGTTCGCCGCGGTGGTGCGACGCTCCCGGCAGGTGGCGGCATGAGCGAGCGCAGCGAGCGAATCGGCAGGCTCGGTGCTGCCGTCGGTGAGCGCAGCGAGGTGACGGCGTGAGCGGCGGCCCGGAGTCGGAGCTGTCGCGGCAGGTGTCCACGCCGCCGTCGGGGCAGCGGGTGTGGCAGACGGACATGCTGACCGACCTGTTCCAGGACCCGCTCGACGGCGGATACACCGACGCGGCTCGTGCCCGCCGCGAGCGCGGACCGCTGCCGCCCGCCGCCCGGTGGACCCGCCGCGGCTTCACGGTGATCGCCTGCATGCTCATCGGCGTGCTGCTCACCGTGGCCTACCAGCAGGTCATCGCGCGGGCGCCGGCTCGGGCCACCACCCGCACCGAGCTGATCAAGGACATCCAGCGGCGCACCGCGGACACCGACAAGCTCGACCAGACCGCCGAGGGCCTCCAGGACGAGGTGAACCGGCTGCGGGAGCAGGCGCTGGACGACACGGCCATCGGCCGGCTGCGCGAGCTGGAGGCCGCGACCGGGGTGCGCAAGGTCACCGGCGACGGCGTGGTGGTCACCCTCACCGACGGTCCCAACGCGGGCACCGAGCGGCTGGCCCGTGTGCTCGACTACGACCTGCAGCAGGTCACGAACGCGCTCTGGGCCGCCGGCGCGGAGGCGATCTCGGTCAACGGCCGGCGGCTGACCTCGGTCACCCCGATCCGCACCGCCGGTTCGGCGATCCTGATCGGCAACGCGCACATCATCGGCCCGTACTCGGTGGCCGCGATCGGGCCCTCGGACATGGCGGACAAGTTCAACGACTCGGCGGCCGCGGAGAACTTCCGCAACCTGCGCGACGACAAGCGTTTCGAGGTCGGCTTCGACGTCGACGAGAAGGACGACCTGGAGTTGCCGGCGGCGGTGATGCCGCGGCTGCAGTTCGCCCGCGTGCCGCAGCCCTCGCCCTCCGGCTCGCCCGGACCCTCAACCTCGCCCTCGGGAGGTGGCAAGTGATCGCAGTACTGGCGTTGATCGCCGGGGTGGTGCTGGGCGTCGTGCTCAACCCCACCGTTCCGGACGCGCTGCAGCCCTACCTGCCGATCGCCGTGGTGGCCGCGCTGGACGCGGTCTTCGGCGGCCTGCGAGCCAAGCTCGACGGGATCTTCGACGACAAGCAGTTCGTGATCTCGTTCATCTCGAACGTCCTGGTCGCGGCCTTCATCGTGTACCTCGGTGACAAGCTGGGGGTGGGTGGCCAGCTGTCCATCGGCGTCGTCGTCGTGCTCGGCGTGCGGATCTTCGGCAACGTGGCGGCGATCCGGCGTCGGCTGTTCAAGGCTTAGGTGCAGCGGTGAGCGACGAGAAGACTCAGCCGATCGACCCCGGGCAGGGCGACGAGCCGACCGTGCCCGTGTCAAGCACGCCCGCCGACGCCGCGGACACCACTACGCCGGACACGGCGGCCGACGCCCCGGAGCCCGGCGACACGGACGAGCGGCCGGAAGCGGCGGACGCCCCCGACGACACCTCGAACGACGCCCCGGACGGGGCCGCGAAGCGGCGGCTCAGCGGCGCGGGCGCCGTCATCGGCCTGCTGCTGGTGCTGCTCGGCTTCACGCTGGCGGTCCAGCTCAAGAGCAACTCCGCCGACGAGGGTTACCAGTCGCTGCGCGAGGAGGACCTCTACGTCATCCTCGCCGACCTCGACTCGCGGGCGGCCCGGTTGCGCCAGGACATCGCCGAGCTGGAGGCGAACAAGCGCGAGCTGGCCTCCGGCGCGTCCAGCCGGGAGCAGATCCTCAAGGAGGCGCAGGAGCGCGCCGACGACCTGGGCATCCTGGCGGGCACCCTCAAGGCCCAGGGCTCCGGCATCACCCTGACCTTCTCCGACGGCGCCGAGCCGATCACCGCGGAGCACCTGGTCAACGCGGTCCAGGAACTGCGCGGCGCGGGCGCGGAGGCGATCCAGGTCGACGGGACCGGCGGCTCGGTGCGCGTGATCGCATCCACCCACTTCGTCGGCGCCGGCGGCGGTGGCATCGAGGTCGACGGGGTGCGGCTGACCGGGCCGTACACGGTGACCGCGATCGGCCCGGAGGACCTGGACAAGGCCATGGAGTTCCGCGGCGGGGTGGTTGACGATGTGCGCGGCGACGGCGGTAACGTGATCGTCAGTGATCCGCACCCGGTCGACATCACCACGGTGCGGGGCACGCCGAACCTGGAGTACGCGAAGCCCGTCTCCTGACGGGCACGGCCACACGACGGCCTGGAGCGAAAGGGCACGACCGTGATTCCTGAGGACCTGAAGTACACCGCCGAGCACGAGTGGGTCACCACGAAGGGCGGGTCGGTCCGGGTCGGCATCACCCATTTCGCGCAGGACGCGCTGGGCGACATCGTGTACGTGCAGCTGCCCGAGACAGGCCAGGTCGTGGCGGCGGGCGAGTCCTTCGGCGAGGTCGAGTCCACCAAGAGCGTCTCGGAGATCTACGCCCCGCTCAGCGGCACCGTGACCGCCCGCAACGAGGCTCTCGTCGACTCGCCCGACCTGATCAACACCGACCCGTACGGCGAGGGCTGGCTCGTCGAAATCGAGATCGCCGATCCGTCCGCGCTGGATGCGCTTCTCGACGCGGCAGCGTACCGTGAGCTGACCCAGAGCTGAACCTTCATTCAGGGGCGTGAATCGGGACCCGCGAGTCCGGTTGACCCTTCATTTCCAGGGTCGCTAGGCTCGCTCCCTAAGCTCGCCGCTGACGTCGAGTAATGCCCTACCCGGTGCCCATAGCAGTTCCACGGATACGTGGCCGATATGACCGTGAGGTGGTCCGATGACGCGACCAGACGACGAGTTCCCCCAGCTCGACGTCACGTCGACCCTGCACCTCGGCTCCCTGGAGGAGGCGCTGGAAGGGCCGGAGTCTGACGTAGTCCCGGGGCGGGTCTCGGGACAGCTGCCGCCGGGCATGGCCCTGCTGGTGGTGCGTCGCGGCCCCAACGCGGGCGCCCGCTTCCTGCTCGACCACGACGTGACGACGAGTGGCCGTCACCCCGACAGCGACATCTTCCTCGACGACGTGACGGTCTCCCGCCGGCACGCCGAGTTCCACCGGGACGGGTCCACGTTCACCGTGCGCGACGTGGGCAGCCTCAACGGCACGTACGTCAACCGGGAGCGGGTCGAGTCGGCCACGCTCAACAACGGCGACGAGGTGCAGGTCGGCAAGTTCCGCCTGCTGTACGTGGCCGGCCCGCGCGCCGAGGAGGCATGACAGCAGCGGTGCCGGCGTCGGCCGGCGGCGGGAGCGGGGCGGCGCGGGCACAGGCGCTGATGAGCATCGGTGAGGTGCTCGGGCTGCTGCGTTCCGATTTTCCGGACATCACCATCTCGAAGCTGCGATTCCTCGAGACGGAGGGTCTGGTGGAGCCGCAGCGCACGTCGTCCGGTTACCGCAAATACAGCCGCGAGGATGTGGCGCGGCTGCGTTTCATCCTTGCCGCGCAGCGTGACCAGTATCTGCCCCTGCGCGTCATCCGCGAGCAGTTGTCCGAAGGCGCGCACCTGACCCAGGCGCGTCCGACCCTGGTCGCGGTCGGCGACGACCACCGGCCCGAGGCCGTGGCTGAGCCGGTCGACGAGCGGCTGCGCCGCCAGGAGCTGTGCCGTCGCGCGGGGATCACCGAGGCGCTGCTGGCCGACCTGGAGCGGCACGGGCTGGTCACCGCGCGGGCCGGGGAGTGGTTCGACGGCGACGCGCTGGCGGTCGCCGAGGTCGCCGGGCAGCTCGCCGAGTACGGCGTCGAGCCTCGGCACCTGCGGGCGTACCGGGTCGCGGCGGACCGGGAGGCCGGGCTCTACGCCCAGCTGATCGCGCCGCTGATGCGCCAGCAGGATCCCACGGCCCGTGCGCGGGCGGCCGAGACGATGCGCGAGCTGACCGTCCTGTCGCAGCGCCTGCACGTGGCGCTGCTGCGTTCCGGGCTCAACGACGCGCTCGGCGGCTGACCGGCGGTCGTACGAGCCGACGGTGTGCGTGGGCGTGTAGCGTGCAGTAGGAGAGGCTGAGAGGCGCAGTGTCGTACGGTCCGCCGCGAGGCGGGCCCGCCGGACACCGGCCCCAGGCAGACGCGACGGAGGCGAGACGGTGCGCGAGCTGAGCGTGATCGGGGTAAGGGTCGAACTGCCCACCAACCAGCCGATCGTCCTGCTGCGTGAGGTGGACGGGGACCGCTACCTGCCGATCTGGATCGGCGCGGTCGAGGCGACGGCGATCGCCTACGAGCAGCAGGGGGTCAAGCCGGCCCGGCCGCTCACTCATGATCTCCTCCGGGACCTGCTGCAGGCGCTGTCGGCGCCGCTGAAGGCCGTGGAGATCGTCGAGCTGAAGGACAGCATCTTCTACGCCGACCTGCTCATCGGCGACTCGGTGCGGGTGTCCGCGCGGCCCAGCGACGCGATCGCCCTGGCGCTGCGGGTGGGCGCCCCGGTGCGCTGCGCGGAGCGCGTGCTCGACGAGGCCGGGATCATCATCCCGGACGAGCAGGAGGACGAGGTCGAGAAGTTCCGTGAGTTCCTGGAGCAGGTCCGGCCGGAGGACTTCGCCTCCTGATCAAGGAGGCCGGAGCACCCGTTAACGAGCGGGTCACCGAAAAGTGACGCTCCGGGTCTCGAATGTGGCGTGTCGCGGCGTTACCTCCCCGCCGGTCGGCGCGATCCGCTATAGGCTGGTCCAAGTCGACACTCAGCGGGAGGTAGTCGCATGAACCAGCTCCATGATCCGCAGTCGCCTGGTAGTGAGCCAGGTCGTCCCGGTGGTGCGGCCGCGTTGCGCGGCGGTGTCGCGGAGGATGCGGACTCGGACGTGCAGGGCGGTTCGCTCGGCTATCGGGGCGTGACGGCCTGCCACGCGGTGGGCATCAGCTACCGGCAACTGGACTACTGGGCCCGCACCGGGCTGGTGGTGCCGAGCATCCGCGACGCGTCCGGCTCGGGCACCCAGCGCCTCTACTCGTTCCGCGACCTGGTCGTGCTGAAGGTGGTCAAACGGCTGCTGGACGCCGGGGTGTCGCTGCAGAACATCCGGCGCGCGATCGAGACGCTGCGGGCGTACGACGCCGACGACCTGGCCACCATCACGCTCATCTCCGACGGCACCTCGGTGTACGACTGCCGCTCGCCGGAGGAGGTCGTGGACCTGCTGCAGGGCGGGCAGGGCGTGTTCGGCATCGCCATCGGCGGCGCGTTCAAGGAGATCCAGGGCTCGCTGTCGCACCTGCCCGCCGAGCGCGGCACCGAGGTCGAGGAGGCGACGGTCACCCCGTTCGCGCCGGCCGTGCTGCCGCTGGGGGTCACCGACGAGCTGGCCGCCCGCCGGGCGCGCCGCCGGGCCGGCTGAGTTTCCGGCACCCCCGTGTGACCGGCGTCACGGCCGGGCGGTAAGAACTTCCCATGCTGGTGCAACCCGACGTCCTGCGTCGTTGGCTGTGGACGGCGGCTGCCGCCGTGGCGGCGTACGCGCTGCTGACCTTCGCGGTCGAGGCCACCTGGTCACCGCTGGTGGAGCGCGATGCCGTCGTCAGCGCGGCCGCGCACCGGCTGGCGCTGGAGTATCCGATGTGGCGGTCGGCGATGACCGCGGTCACCCGCACCGGTGACACCGTCGTGCTGCTGTCGGTGCTCGCATTCACGCTCGGATTCCTGCTGCGCCGCCGGCTGCTCACGCAGCTGGGATTCGTGTGCGCGGCGGTGGCGGCCAGCGCGGCGTTGCGGCTGACCGTGCACGCGCTGGTGGCCCGGCACCGGCCGGAGGAGATGCTGGGCCTGGCGGCCGGCTGGTCCTACCCGTCCGGGCACACCAGCCACTTCGCGACCGCGGCGTTGCTGCTGCTGGTGCTCGCCTGGCCGCTGCTGCGGGCCCGGTGGCAGCGGGTGGCGCTGGTGGCGGGGGTCGGCGGCTGGGCGCTGCTGGTGGGGGCGAGCCGGGTGGCGCTGGTGGTGCACTGGCCGTCCGATGTGCTCGGCGGCTGGCTGGTCGCGCTGGCGGCGGTACCGCTCGCGATCGTGACTCACGCTATGTTGCGTAATCACTCCCGTCCGTAATCTTACATTGTCGTACGTGCATATCTGCTGCCAGTCTGGTCACCCGGCGGTCCACAGGGGACCGCGGGAGACGCGAGGGGTGGCACCGATGGCACGACGCTGGCTGGTGACGGGATGCTCGACCGGGCTGGGCCGGGCGCTGGTGGAGCGGTTGGCGCAGGCGGGTGAGCGGGTGGTGGCCACGGCCCGCCGGCCCGAGACGCTGGCCGACCTGGCCGAGCGATACCCCGGCACGGTGCTCACGCTGGCGCTGGACGTCTGCGACCCGGTCGCCTGCGCGGCCGTGGTGGCCGCCGCGGCCCGGCACTTCGGCGGCGTCGACGTGCTCGTCAACAACGCCGGGTACGGCCAGTGCGGCGCGGTGGAGGAGGTCTCCGACGGGGAGTTGCAGGCGCAGTTCGCGACCAACGTCTACGGGCCGTGGCGGCTGGCCCGGCTGGTGCTCCCGCTGTGGCGGGCGCAGGGCGGCGGGCACGCGATCTTCGTCTCCTCGATCGCGGGCATGGTGCCGTTCCCCGGGCTCGCGGCGTACACGGCCAGCAAGTTCGCGCTGGAGGGCCTGGCCGAGTCGCTGGCCCAGGAGTCCGCGCACCTGGGCGTGAAGGTCACCATCGTGCAGCCCGGTGGGTTCAGCACCCTGTACGGCGTGTCGGCGGCCATGCCGCGCCAGCGCGTGGCCGCCTACGAGCAGGTCGAGGGACCGATGATCGAGGGCCTGCGCGGCATGCGCGGCAACCCTGACCTCAACCCGCCGGAGCTGTTCGCCGAAGCCGTGCACCGCCTGGTGGACCTGCCCGAGCCCCCGCTGCGCCTGCCCGTCGGCGAGGACGCCGGCCAGTTCCTCACCATGGCCCTGACCGCCCGCACCAAGGAATTCGAGGACGTCACCGCCGCCCGCCTCCACGTGGCCGCCTGAGCCCGGGTCAGTCGCGCAGGGCGTCCTCGACGCCGGTCTCGTGGCGGCCCAGGAACACCGGGTCGCGGTCGGTGACCACGTCGAGCATGGCTTTCACGCAGGCGCCCTGCTCACGTACGACCGCCTTGGTCCAGAAGGAGCCGAAGCGGCGGGCGGTGTCGTCGCCTACCCCGGTGGCGTCGATGCCCGCCTCGCGGCACAGCGCGACGGCCCGGTCGATGTGGTAGCTCTGGGTGATCACGATGAGCTGCCGCACCCCGAACACCCGGACGGCCCGCTGGCAGGAGTCGTACGTGTCGAAGCCGGCGTGGTCGGCGACCACCTTGCGGTCGGGCACCCCGCGGTCGATCAGCCACTGGCGCATGGCGTCGGGCTCGTCGTAGGTCCACTGGCCGTGGTCGCCGGAGACCAGCACGGCGCGCACCTTGCCGGTCTCGTAGAGGCGGCGGGCGATGTCGAGGCGGGCCTCCAGGAAGCCCGACGGCGAGCCGTTGTCGTGCACCTGCGCGCCCAGGACCAGGGCGACCGGGGCCTCGGGCACGTCCTGCGCCGTGTACACGTGCCCGGCGGCCTGCCAGCGCACCCAGCCGATGCTGCCCACCAGCGCGAGCACCGCGGCGAGCACGCCGAGCAGCACCGCCCGGCGCGCGACACGCCACCCGCGCCGCCTCGCCGACTCGGCCACCGTGCCGGCCTCCGGCAGTTCGGGCGCGCCGGTGCCGTTCTCGGGATGTTCCAGGTGGGACGCCATGCGCGGCATCATCGCGCATGCCCGCCACGCTGGGCGACCCGCATCCGGGGCCACTAGGGCGATTCGCGGCTGTTGAGGTGATATCGCCGCTATGGTGAGTCAGGACGGAACCTAGCCACGGGGGGCAGGTATGACCGCGGCCGCGGTGCTGACCACGGCCCTCGCGCAGCGGCGCGAGCGGCCCGGGGCAGACCTGGCCGAGTCCGCTGCGGACCTGGTGGCGGCCGCGACGGCGATGGCCCGGCGGTTCCGCGCGGGCGGCGTCCTGCACGCCTTCGGCGACGACGACGCCGACGCCCGGCACATCGCGGTCGAGTTCGTGCATCCGGTGATCGTCGGCAAGCGCGCCCTGCCCGCGGTGGCCCACCACGCCTCCCGAGCCGCCCACCGACTGCGCCACGCCGCCCCGGTCGACCTGGCCCTGGCCGTATGCGACGCCCCGCCGGTCGGGGAGGCCGACCCGCAACGCGGCGAGGCCTCGGTCGCGGCGACGCTGGCCGCGGCGGGGGAGCGCGGGCTGCTCACGGTGGCGCTGGTGGGGCGGTTCTGGGCGGGGCCGCGGGTGGACCACCTGCTCACCCTGCCCGCCGACGACCCGCTCGTGCTGCGCGAGCTGCAGGTCTCGGCGTACCACCTGCTCTGGGAACTGACCCACGCGCTGCTCGAACACGGCCCGGACGGATCCACGCCATGAGGCACGCCATTCCGGCGGAGCTGCGGGCCGTGGCCGACCTGGCCGGCGGGTCGTGTGTGACCTGCTCCGACACCGCTGTGCCGGCGACCGTGGTGCTGCTGCTGGCGGGCGGGCTGGCCCTGGCCGACGCGGGCGCGGGTCCGGAGGAGATCAGCGTCGCGCTGGTCGCCGCGCGGGTCGGCGACACCGTGCTGGTGCACGCGGGCGAGGCCATCCGGGTGCTGCCGGAGGTGGCCGGGTGAGCAACGCCGCCCCGGCGCACCTGGGCGCCCTGTACCCCTTCCTGTACGCGCAGCCCGCGCCGGCCGTGGACGCGTTCACGGCCGAGCTGGTCGTCTCGACCACGGGCAAACTGCGCGAGGCGGCGGCGCTGCGCGCCCAGGTGCTCACCGAGCAGGGCGAGGCGCTGGCCGCGTGCGCGCGGGCGCTGGCCGTGGCATTGGACACCGGCGGGCGGCTGTTCGCGTTCGGCAACGGCGGCAGCGCGACCGACGCGCAGGCCTGCGCCGATCTGTTCGCGGACCCGCCGGCGGGATACGGCGCGCCGGTGCTGGCGGCGTACGCGCTGAGCGTCGATGTGGCGGTGGTCAGCGCGCTGGCCAACGACGTCGGCGTGGAAGCGGTGTTCGCCCGGCAGGTCGCCGCGCACGCCCGGCCCGGTGACGTCGCCGTGGGCTTCTCCACCAGCGGGAACTCGCCGAACCTGGTCGCCGCGTTCGACCAGGCGCGCCGCTGCGGCATGGTCACCGTCGGGTTCAGCGGGGGCGGCGGGGGACGGCTGGCCGAGCCGGGCGCCGTGGACCACCTTTTCGTCGTGCGGTCGCCGTCGGTGCACCGCATCCAGGAGGCGCAGACCACCGCCTGCCACGTGCTGTGGGAGCTGACCGTGGCGGAGCTGGCCGGTTCCGTATGACACAGGGGGTGTTCGCTGATGACCGCAACACAGGCACAGCCTGCTGACACCGATGAGCAGCCGATCCACATTCTCTGGATCAACGCCGGGCTCAGCTGCGACGGCGACTCGGTCGCGCTGACCGCCGCGACCCAGCCCAGCATCGAGGAGATCGCGCTCGGTGCGCTGCCGGGCCTGCCGAAGATCGCGGTGCACTGGCCGCTGATCGACTTCGAGTGCGGGCCGGACGGCGGCGCGGACGACTTCCTGTCCTGGTTCCACAAGGCCGACCGGGGCGAGCTGGAACCGTTCGTGCTGGTGATCGAAGGCTCCATCCCGAACGAGTCGATCAAGGAAGAGGGCTACTGGGCCGCCTTCGGCACCGACCCGGCGACCGGGCAGCCGATCACCACCAGCGAGTGGCTGGACCGGCTCGCGCCCAAAGCGCTGGCGGTGCTCGCGGTCGGCACCTGCGCCACGTACGGCGGCATCCACGCCATGTCCGGCAACCCGACCGGGGCCATGGGCGTGCCCGACTACCTGGGCTGGGACTGGCGCTCGACGGCGGGCATCCCGATCGTGTGCGTGCCGGGCTGCCCGATCCAGCCGGACAACCTCGCCGAGACCATCACCTACCTGCTCTACCAGGCGGCCGGGCAGGCCCCGATGATCCCGCTGGACGACAAGCTGCGCCCGCAGTGGCTGTTCGGGCAGACCGTGCACGAGGGCTGCGACCGGGGCGGCTACTACGAGCAGGGCCAGTTCGCCACGCACTACGGCACGCCCGAGTGCATCGTGAAGATCGGCTGCTGGGGCCCGGTCGTCAAGTGCAACGTGCCCAAACGCGGCTGGATGAACGGCATCGGCGGCTGCCCGAACGTGGGCGGCATCTGCATCGGCTGCACCATGCCGGGTTTCCCGGACAAGTTCATGCCGTTCATGGACGAGCCGCCCGGCGCGACCGTGTCCTCGGCCGGCAGCGGCGTGTACGGCGCGATGATCCGCCGCCTGCGCAACATCACCGGCAAGACCGTGGACAAGGAGCCCAAGTGGCGGCACCGGGGCACCGAACTCACCACCGGCTACCACCGCTGACCAGCGGCCGTACCAACTCAGAAAGGCGTTGAGGACGAGCATGGCGACGCAGACGGCCGCGGAGGGCCTCGTCGAGATGTCGTGGGATCCGATCACCCGGATCGTCGGCAGCCTCGGCATCTACACCAAGATCGATTGGAAGGCCCGCCGGGTCGTCGAGTGCTACAGCACCTCGTCGGTGTTCCGCGGCTACAGCATCTTCATGAAGGGCAAGGACCCGCGCGACGCCCACTTCATCACCAGCCGGATCTGCGGCATCTGCGGCGACAACCACGCCACCTGCTCGGTCTACAACCAGAACATGGCGTACGGCGTGCAGCCGCCGCACCTGGGCGAGTGGATCGTCAACCTGGGCGAGGCCGCCGAGTACATGTTCGACCACAACATCTTCCAGGAGAACCTGGTCGGGGTCGACTACTGCGAGCGCATGGTCCGCGAGACCAACCCGAGCGTCTGGGAGAAGGCAAAGGTCACCGCGGCCCCGCACGCCGCGCAGCACGGGTACAAGACCATCGCGGAGATCATGACCTCGCTGAACCCGCTGGAAGGGGAGTTCTACCGCGAGGCGCTGCAGGTCAGCCGGTCCACCCGGGAGATGTTCTGCCTGATGGAGGGCAGGCACGTGCACCCGTCCACGCTGTACCCGGGCGGCGTCGGCACGGTTGCCACGGTGCAGCTGTTCACCGACTACCTGTCCCGGCTGATGCGCTACGTCGAGTTCATGAAGCGGGTCGTGCCCATGCACGACGACCTGTTCGACTTCTTCTACGACGCGCTGCCCGGCTACGAGGAGGTCGGCCGGCGGCGGGTGCTGCTGGGCTGCTGGGGCGCGCTGAACGACCCCGACCACTGCGACTTCACCTACGAGCGGATGAGCGAGTGGGGCAAGAAGATGTTCGTCACGCCGGGCATCGTGGTCGACGGCAAGCTCGTCACCAACGACCTGGTCGACATCAACCTCGGCATCCGCATCCTGCTCGGCAGCTCCTACTACGACGACTGGCAGGGCCAGGAGGTCTTCGTCAAACGGGACCCGCTGGGCAACCCGGTCGACGTGCGCCACCCGTGGAACCAGCACACACTGCCCAAGCCGCAGAAGCGCGACTTCGACGGGGCGTACTCCTGGGTCATGTCGCCGCGCTGGTTCGACGGCAGCGACCACCTGGCCCTGGACACCGGCGGCGGCCCGATCGCCCGGCTGTGGTCCACCGCGCTGTCCGGCCTGGTCGACATCGGCTACGTCAAGGCGACCGGGCACAGCGTCGTGATCAACCTGCCGAAGACGCTGACCAGGCCCGAGGCCACCTTCGAGTGGAAGATCCCGAAGTGGAGCAACGCGCTGGAGCGCAACCGCGCCCGCACCTACTTCCAGGCGTACGCGGCCGCCGTCGCGCTGCACGCCTGCGAGAAGGCGCTCGCCGAGGTGCGGGCCGGGCGCACCCAGACCTGGGAGCCGTTCAAGGTGCCCAAGGACGCCAACAGCGTCGGCTTCACCGAGGCCGTGCGCGGCGTGCTGTCGCACCACATGGTCATCCGCGACGGGAAGATCGCCAACTACCACCCGTACCCGCCGACGCCCTGGAACGGCAGCGTGCGCGACCGCTTCGGCACGCCGGGCCCCTACGAGGACGCGGTGCAGAACACCCCGATCTTCGAGGAGAACTCGCAGGAGAACTTCAAGGGCATCGACATCATGCGCGCGGTACGCAGCTTCGACCCGTGCCTGCCCTGCGGCGTGCACATGTACACCGGCAACGGCTCGGTGCTCAAGAAGCTGCACACCCCGCACGCCTTCGCGTCCGGTGCGACATCATGAGCGAGCGGAGCGAGCGAATCATGGGCACAGCTCGGCTCATGACGACGCCGGAGGCGGCGGCATGAGCGATCAGCACATGGACCGGGTGATGGCGCTGGACCCGCACACGGTGGGCGTACGCGTGGAAGGGCTGCTCGGGGAGGTCGAGAGCGCGGGTGGGCAGGCCGCCCGCACCGCCGCCGACGGGGTGGTCCGCGAGTTGCTGCACCTCAACGAGGCCGGGCTGGCCCGGCTGCTCGACGGCCTGGTCACCGTGCCCGGCGTCACCGAGGAGCTGCGCGTGCTGGCCGAGGACGAGCTGGTCGGCGGCCTGCTGGCGCTGTACGGCCTGCACCCGGTGCCGATCGAGGAACGGGTCCTGGTGGCGCTGGACCGGGCCCGCAGGCGGCTCGGCCGCGAGTTCACCCTGGTCGACATCGACGCCGCGGGCACCGCCCGGATCGCGACCGCGGGCGGTTGCGGCAGCGGCTGCGGCAGCACCGGCGAGACGGCCGGCGAGCTGCTCTCCCGGCTGGTGCAGCAGGCCGCGCCCGAGATCGTCGAGGTGGTGCTGGAGGAGGCCCCGGCACCGCAGAAGCTGCTGCAGATCGGCCACCGGCCGAAGGCGCCGACCGGCGCGCCCGCATGACCGCCGGCCTGCGGCGTTATCTGACCGCGCCCGCGCCGCCCGCCATCGTCGCGCAGGCGGCGCCGGAGCGCTGCGAGCTGTGCGCGGCCGTGATTCCGGCCGACCACGACCACCTCGTGGACCTGGCGAACCGGTCGCTGCCCTGCGCCTGCCGGCCATGCCACCTGCTGTTCGCGCCGGACGGGCCGCCCGCGGGGGAGTCCGCGGCAGCGCGCCGGTTCGCGGCGGTGCCGCGCGAGCACACGGCGCTGCCGGACTTCCCGCTGTCCGACCTGGACTGGGCGGCGCTGGACGTGCCGGTGCGGCTGGCGTTCGTCTTCGTCAACAGCACCCTCGGGCAGCCGGTGGCACTCTACCCGAGCCCGGCCGGGGCGGCCGAGTCACAGCTGCCGCCGGAGGTCTGGGCGAAGGTGCTGGCCCGGCATCCGGACACGGCCCAGCTTCCGCCCGACGTGCTGGCGCTGCTGCTGCACCGGTCCCCGGACGGCCCGGAGGCGTACCTGGTGCCGATCGACGTCTGCTACCGCCTGGTCGGCCTGGTCCGGCTGCGCTGGCGCGGCTTCGACGGCGGGCAGGAGGCGTGGGCGGCGATCGACGGCTGGCTCGCCCAGGTCCGGGAGAATGCCGGCACGCCCGTGGGGGCAGGTCATGGCTGAGCTGTCGTTCGCCTGCGTGGACGCGCAGGCGCTGCCGTGGGCCGCCGGGCCGACGCTGCGCTTCCGCCTGCGGATCACCGCCCCGGCGGAGGTCCGCGTGCACGCGCTCGTGCTCAGCTGCCAGCTGCGCATCGATCCGCGTGCCCGGACCTACTCCGAGCCCGAGGCGCAGGGCCTGGACTACGTCTTCGGCGCGCCCGCCCGCTGGGCGACCAGCATGCAGGCGCTGCACTTCGCCACCGTCGGCGTGACCGTGCCCGGGTTCACCGGCGAGACCGAGTTCGACCTGATGGTGCCCTGCACGTACGACCTCGAACCGGGGCTGGGCAAGTATCTGCACGCGCTCGCCGAGGGCACGGTGCCGATGACGTTCCTGTTCAGCGGCACGCTGTTCGAGGCCGGGCCCGGCGGGGTGCAGGTCGGGCGGGTGCCGTGGGACCGGGAGGCGGCGTACGCGCTGCCCGTCGCCGTGTGGCGCGAGCTCATGGACCTGTACTTCCCGGACACGGCCTGGCTGCGGCTGCGCCGCGACACCGTCGACGCGCTGCTGCGCCACCAGGCCCGGCACGCGGTGCCGACGGCCGACGAGGCGCTGTCCGCCCTGCTCGCGGCGAAGGAGGACGGCCTGTGCCCGACAGCGCGCTGAGCGAAGCGTTCGAGCAGGCCCGCGCGGTCGCCGACGCGGTGCTCTACGAGGGCTACCTGCTCTACCCGTACCGTGCCGACGCGGCCAAGAACCAGCTGCGCTGGCAGTTCGGCGTCCTGGTCCCGCCCGCCTACGCCGACGACGCCCTCGGCGAGTACACCTGGTGCCAGACCCAGCTGCTGGCCGAGCCCCGCCCCGACACCCGCCTGCACTGGCGCGTGCGCTTCCTCCAGGCCCAGTCCCGCACCGTCGAGACCGACACCGGCGACGGCTACCACCCCGTGCCCTCCGCCGAGGTCGACGGCACCATTCACCTCCCCTTCGACGAAACCCTCGAACAATCCGCCGACCTCGACCTCGACCTCTCCCTCGCCGACCTGGTCGGCGACCACGTGTACATCTTCGACATCCCCGGTGGTACCGAAACCGAACAGCTGTCCCCATCGGTCCGCCTCCGCCGTGTACGCCACCCCCTGCGCGCCGAACTCCGCCTCCACGCCGAGCCGCTTCCCGGCCCCTACGGCCTGCTCCGCCTCACCGCCACCGTCACCAACCGAACCGAAAGGAAGGGCACCTTCCCATCGCTATCGGTAGAGGAAGGGCACCTTCTTAACGCCTCGCCGGAAGCGGCGCAGGTGGGCGGGCTGGGGCGGCCGGAGGCGCTGCGGCACTCGCTGATCGCGGCGCACAGCGTGTTCGCGCTGACGGCGGGCAACTTCGTGTCGCTGCTCGATCCGCCGGAGTGGGCGAAGGCGGCCGTGCGGGAGTGCCGCAACGTCAGGACGTGGCCGGTCATGCTGGGCCCGGAGGGCAGCCGCGAGGTGATGCTGTCCGCGCCGGTGATCCTGTACGACCACCCGGTGGTCGCGCCGGAGAGCCCCGGCGACATGTACGACGCGCTGGAGATCGACGAGCTGCTGGTGCTGCGTACGCTCACCCTCACCGACGAGGAGAAGCGCCGGGTACGGGCCACCGACCCGCGTGGCGAGGCCCTGCTGGGCCGGGCCGAGACGCTGCCGCCCGAGGTGTTCGAGCGTTTGCACGGGGCGATCCGGCAGCTGCGCCCGGTGCCCGCCGCCGGGCTGCCCGACGTGTTCGCCGCCGACCGCCCCTGGTGGGACCCGGGCGCGGACTCCTCCGTCGATCCGGCGACCGACACCGTCGTCATCGACGGCACGCCGGTCGGCCAGGGCAGCAAGGTGCGTCTGCACCCGGGCGGGCGGCGCAGCGACGCACAGGACATGTTCCTGGTCGACCGGGTCGCCACCGTGCAGGCGGTGCTGCTCGACGTCGACGGCTCGACGCACCTGGCCGTGACCCTCGACGACGACCCCGCCGCCGACCTGCAGGTCCTGCAGGGCCGGTTCCGCTACTTCGCCCCCGAGGAGGTCACGGTGGTGTCCGCATGAGCGAGCATCGCGAGCGAATCACAGGGCTGGGGACTCGTGCCGGCGACGAGCGCAGCGAGGAGCGGGCATGAGCGAGCATCGCGAGCGAAGCACGCGCAAGGTGCTGGTGGCCGGGTTGGGCAACATCTTCCTGGGCGATGACGGCTTCGGCGTCGCGGTGGCGTCGCGGCTGCTGGCCGGGCCGTGCCCGACCTGGCTGCGGGTGGCCGACTACGGCATCCGCGGCGTGCATCTGGCGTACGACCTGATGGCCGGCTACGACGCGACCGTCCTGATCGACGTCGACTGCCGCGGTGACGCCCCGGGCACGGTGCGGCTGCTGGAGGTCAGCGCCGCCGACCGCGCCGCCGGGCGGGCCGACGAGGGCCCGGTGCTGGTCGACCCGCACGGCATGCAGCCGCAGCGGGTGCTTGACCTGCTGGACAGCTGCGGCAGCGCCCCGGGCCGGGTGCTGCTGGTCGGCTGCGAGCCGGCCGACCTGAGCGAGCGTTTGGGGCTGAGCCCGCCGGTCGAGGCCGCCGTGGAGCCCGCCGTGGCGCTGGTACGGCAGTTGTGGGAGCTGGGCCTGGCCGCGCTGACCGACGCGCTGCCGTTGCCGGCGGGGCTGATCGCCGCCGCGCCGGCCGAAGAGGATCGAGAGACAGGAGTACGGGTGTGACGCTCAAGAAGGTGATGGCCGGGCTGGTGCTGGCCGGGGTGACGGCGGTGCTGGTGCGCACGTTCCCGGACATGAAGCGGTACCTCAAGATGCGCAGCATGTGACAGGGGAGGTGTCGTGTCACGGCACGATCGATGGGGCCGGATCGGGGTGTGGAGCGCGGCGTGGACCGAGGCGCTCCGGTCCGGCGGCGAGGCGCTGAGCGGCGAGTTCACCGACGCGGCGGCCGAACTGGACGACCTGGGCTACGGCACGCTCTGGCTGGGCGGGGGACCGGCGGTCACCTACGCGCGCCCGGTGCTGGAGGCGACCTCCCGCATGACGGTGGCCACCGGCATCCTCAGCATCTGGGAGCACGGGCCGGCCGAGGTCGCCGCGCAGCGAGCCGAACTCGAACGCGCCTTTCCGGGCCGGTTCGTCCTCGGCCTCGGGGTGAGCCACAGCCGGCTCACCGAGCACTACGCGCACCCGTACACCGCGATGACGGAGTATCTGTCCGCGCTGGACGCCGCGGCCGAACCGGTGCCGGTGCGCGACCGCGTGCTGGCGGCGCTCGGCCCGCGCATGCTGGCGCTGGCCCGCGACCGGGCCGCGGGCGCGCACCCGTATCTCGTGACGCCCGAGCACACCGCACAGGCCAGGGAGATCCTCGGCATGCAGGCGGTGCTCGCGCCCGAGTTCAAGGCGGTGCTGGACACCGATCCCGAGCGCGCCCGTGCGGCGGCCCGCGGCCACCTGTCCTTCTACCTCCAGCTGCCCAACTACACCAACAACCTGCTGCGGCTGGGTTTCACGGAGGACGACCTGCGCGCGGGCGGCAGTGACCGGCTGCTGGACGCGGTGTTCGCGATGGGGGACGAGACCGCCATCGCCCGCCGCGCGGCCGCCTACCTGGACGCCGGTGCCGACCACCTGGCGGTGCAGGTGGTGACCGCCGAGGCGGGCCTGCCCCGCGAGCAGTGGCGGCTGCTTGCCGCCGCGCTGCCTCTGGAAGCCTGACCGCCGAATGCGTGCGAAGCCTCGGCCGCCGGGAAGTGGCCGCCGGGGCTTCGTTTCCCGAGTGGGGCGACCGGCGTTGGGCATTCGGGAATAAGGAGATAAAATGCACGAAATCGGACTTTGTGAAAGCATCCTCGGCGCGGTCACCCAGCGCGCCGAAGGTCGGCAGGTCAACCGGGTGAAGGTGCGCATCGGCGTACGCCACGGCGTTGCCGAGCCGGCTCTCAAGCAGGGCTTCGCGCTGGTCGCGACCGGCACCACCGCCGACGGCGCGGAGATCGACATGGTGGCCGTGCCCGCGCACGTGTCCTGCTCGGCCTGCGGCCGGGCCGAGCAGTCCATGGACATGCTGCCCGTCTGTGCCTTCTGCGGCAGCGCCGACGTGGTGGTCACCGGGGGCGACGACCTCATCCTCGAGGAGCTCCACCTCGTCGACCTGCGGGCCTGAGCGTATGTGCCTGGGCATTCCCGGCGAGGTCGTCGAGATCATGGCCGACCGACCGGACCTGGCGCAGGTCGACGTCAGCGGCGTACGACGCGCCATCAACATCGGGCTGTTCGAGCCCGGTGAGATCAACGAGGGCGACTGGGTGCTGATCCACGTCGGCTTCGCGCTATCCAAGATCGACGAGGCCGAGGCGACGGCCGCGATGGACTTCCTGAAGAGCCTCGGGGACGCGTACGCCGACGAGCTGACCGCCCTGCGAAGCTCCACCATCGACTGAGCGAGGCGACGATGCGTTTTGTGGACGAGTTCCGCGACGCCGAACAGGCCCGAGCACTGGCGGCCCGGATCGCCGCCCGGTGCGAACCGGGCCGCACGTACAAGTTCATGGAGGTGTGCGGCGGTCACACGCACACCATCTACCAGCACGGCCTGGAGGACTACCTGCCCGAGCAGGTCGAGCTGGTGCACGGGCCGGGCTGCCCGGTCTGCGTCATCCCGATGGGCCGCGTCGACGACGCGATCGCCATCGCGCAGCGCCCCGAGGTCATCCTGACCTCGTTCGGCGACATGATGCGGGTGCCCGGCGGCGACGGCTCCTTCCTGGACGCCAAGGCCGCCGGGGCCGACATCCGCATGGTGTACTCGCCGCTGGACGCGCTGAAGATCGCCCGGCAGCACCCGGACCGGCAGGTCGTGTTCATGGCCATCGGCTTCGAGACGACCGCCCCGTCGACCGCCGTCACGGTGCTGCGGGCCAAGGCGGAGGGGCTGACCAACTTCTCCGTCTTCTGCAACCACGTCACCATCCTCCCGGCGATCAAGGCCATCCTGGACTCGCCCGACCAGCGCCTCGACGGCTTCCTCGGCCCCGGGCACGTGTCCACGGTGATCGGCTGCGAGCCCTACCGGTTCATCGCCGAGCAGTACGGCAAACCGCTGGTCGTCGCCGGGTTCGAGCCACTGGACATCCTGCACTCGATCGACATGCTGCTCGCCCAGCTCGCCGAGGGCCGCTGCGAGATCGAGAACCAGTACAGCCGGGTGGTGCCCTGGGACGGCAACCCGACGGCCCTGAAGGTGCTCGGTGACGTGCTCGAACTGCGCCCGTTCTTCGAGTGGCGCGGCCTGGGCTTCATCTCGCACAGCGCGCTGCGGCTGACCGAGGCGTACGCCGACTTCGACGCCGAGCGCCGCTTCGACGTGCCCGGCGTACGCGTCGCCGACCCGCAGTCCTGCCAGTGCGGCGAGGTGCTCAAGGGTGTGCTCAAGCCGTGGGAGTGCAAGGTTTTCGGCACCGCCTGCACCCCGGAGACCCCGATCGGCACCTGCATGGTGTCGCCCGAGGGCGCCTGCGCGGCGTACTACAACTTCGGCCGGTTCCGCCGCCAGCGGCTGCTGCAGGTGACGGCCCGGTGAGCGGCGAGGTCACCATCGACGGCCCGGTCACCGAGGCGGGCGCGAAGGCGGTCGCCGGCGTCAGCGAGCAGGCCGTCATGGAGCGGGTCGCCCGCGCCCGCCGGGCCCGCGCCCGGGTCCGCGAGGAACGCCTCACCATGGCCCACGGCGCGGGCGGCAAGGCCACGCAGAGCCTGGTCGAGGCCGTGTTCCTGGAGGCGTTCCACAACCCGCAGCTGGCCGCGCTCGACGACGCGGCGGCGCTGACCGTGGGGGGCACCCGGCTGGCCTTCACCACCGACTCGTACGTGGTGTCGCCGCTGTTCTTCCCCGGCGGCGACATCGGCGAGCTGGCCGTCAACGGCACCGTCAACGACCTGGCCGTCGCCGGCGCCCGCCCGCTGTTCCTGTCGGCCGGGTTCATCCTGGAGGAGGGTTTCCCGGTCGCCGACCTGACCCGCATCGTCACCTCGATGGCCGCCGCCGCCAAGGCCGCCGACGTGCGCATCGTCGCCGGGGACACCAAGGTCGTGCAGCGCGGCCAGGCCGACGGCTGCTACATCACCACGGCCGGGGTGGGGCTGCGCGAGCGCGCCCACGACCTCGGCGTCGACCGGGCCCGGCCCGGTGACGTGGTGCTGGTGTCCGGGCCGGTCGGCGACCACGGCATGACCGTCCTCATCGCCCGCGGCGACCTGGACCTGGAGGTGGACCTGCGCTCGGACACCGCGCCGCTGCACGGGGCGACCGCGGCGCTGCTCGACGCGTGCGGGGCGGGCGTGCGCGCCATGCGCGACGCGACCCGGGGCGGCGTCGCCACGGTCCTGAACGAGATCGCCCGCGCCGCCGAGGTGGGCATCGTGGTCGACGAGGAGGCGGTGCCGGTGCGCCCCGGCGTACGCGGCGCGGCCGAGCTGCTCGGCATCGACCCGCTCTACGTCGCCTGCGAGGGCCGCTTCGTGGCGGTGGTCGCCCCGGACGCGGCCGACGCGGCGCTCGCCGCGCTGCGTCGGCACCCGCTGGGCGAGCAGGCCGCCGTCATCGGCCGCGTCGACGACGACCCCGCCCACCTGGTGCTGCTGCGCACCCGTTTCGGCGGCACCCGCATCATGGACCTCCTGGTCGGCGACCCGCTCCCACGCATCTGCTGACACAGCTCGCACCTGCCCGCGCCCGCACCGACGCCGCTGCGTACTCCCGCACCCCTCCTTTTTCATAGACGTTGGCCTATCTAGTCGAGTGCGATCGCGATTTTTTCGATGAGATAGGCCAACGTCTGTGAAAGGGCGGTGGAGCGCGACGTTCGTGGGCGGTGTCGGCGCGGGTGGGAAGGGAAGATCGCCGTTTCCGGTCAGAAGCCTGGGCCCGATCCCAGGTCCTGGCCGGAAACGGCGATCTCCTTTCCGGGAACCGGCCGCCGCGACGGGGAGGAGAGGCCGCGGCGGCCGGAAGGTCTCAGGACAGCATGATCTGCCACTGGCTCCAGAACGCCTGGGCGATCAGCACCACTGTCACCAGCAGCCACAGCGCCGGGCCGACCGCGTGCACGTCCACGGCCAGGTCCACCGCGCCGCGCAGGCGAGCCGGCACCCGCAGGTGCCCGTGGTGCAGGTTGTACAGCGTCGCGTACCAGAACAGCACCACCACCGCGACCCACACCACCATGCAGTACGGGCACAGCGCGCCGATCCGGTACATCGACTGGAACATCAGCCAGAACACGAAGCCCAGCGCGAACGTCGCCCCCGCCTGCAGCCCGAGCCACACGAAGCGCGGCAGCCGCACCCCCGCCAGCACCAGCACACCCAGCGTCACGACGACGGGGAACGTGCCCAGGCCCAGCAGCGGGTTCGGGAAGCCGAACGCCGACGCCTGCTCGGTGATCATCACCGAGCCGCACGACAGCACCGGGTTGATGCTGCACGAGGGCGTGTACGAGGGATCGGTCAGCAGGTGGATCTTCTCCACGGCCAGGGTGAACGCCGCCGCCGTGCCCAGCACGCCGGTGACGGTCAGGATCCAGCCGATGGCGCGGTCGACGGTGGTCCGCCGCGGCGCCAGGTGCTCCTCGACTCCGGCCTGCTCGGCGTGCCCGCGCTGCTCGATCGTGGTCATGCTCACCCCGCCAGCGCCGTGTCGATCGCGGCCTTCAGGTTGTCGTACGTCGCCGCCGGCTCGAACAGCTTGCCGTTGACGAAGAACGTCGGCGTGCCGCGCGCCCCGGCGGCCGCGCCGTCGGCCCGGTCGGTCTCGATCCGGTCCCGCACTTGCTGCGACGCGACGTCCGCGCGGAACTTGGCCATGTCCAGCCCCAGCTCCTGGGCGTAGCCGTCGAACGTCTTCGCGTGGTCGGTCTGCTGACCGCCCCAGGCCTGCTGGGTGGTGAACAGCTTGTTGTACATCGCCTCGAACTTGCCCTGGTTGGCGGCGGCCTCCGCGGCGGCGGCCGCGTTCATCGCGTTGGGGTGCATGTCGAGCGGGAACTCCCGCACCACGTAGGTGATCTTCCCGGCGTACTCCTTGCGCAGCTGCTCGACGGCCGGGTAGGCGCGGCCGCAGGACGGGCACTCGAAGTCGAGGAACTCGACGATGGTCACCTTGCCGTCGGCGGCCGTGGACAGCTGGTGCGAGTCGGCACGGACCGGGTTCGAACCGGCCGCGGCCGGCTCGGAGCCGCCCTTCATGGCGAAGAACACCGCGCCGCCGACGATCAGCGCGACCGCCGCGAGCACGCCGAGGGTGAACTTCAGGTTGGTGCTCATACCGCCGCCGGCCGGCGCCTTGAGATTCTTGCGTCCCTTGCCGCCGGTCTTGTCCGGCCGCCGCGAGGCGGGTCGGGTCGTCGCGGGCATCGCGTCACCTTTCCACAGGAAGATGTGGGGGAATGATGGATCTCCGCTGGTGGGGGCGGCCCAGCTGTCTGGGGACTCTATCCATGACGGCTGGGCGAATCCTGGGAGAACGCAGCGAATCGCCTGTGCCGTGTCGCGCGGATCACGCCGCGGCGGTCACTTCCGCGCGGATCCGGTCCAGCGTCGCCGTCAGCGCGTCGCCGTTCACGCCGAACTGGGTGACCTTCGCGGCGGCCGCCCGTACGGCGTGGGCGAGGCAGTCCTGCCGGGGCAGGCCGTACGCCCGCAGTGACAGGAAGACCCCGGCCAGGATCTCGCCGGCGTGGGTGGTGTCGACCGGCTCCTCCCGCGTCGCGCGCACGCGCGTCAGCTGCCCGTCCTGGCAGTATCCGGCGCCCTCGGGGCCGAACTTCACGACCGCCGGCACCGGCGGGTGCTCGTGCCCGCCGAAGAGCAGGCGCTGCTCCTCCTCGTTCATGAAGATCAGGTCGGCGCCGCGGCACACCTGGCGGCACAGCGCGCCCTCCCGTTCGGCGAAGTGCTCGAACATGTCCACCGAGATGGTGGCGCGCGGCAGGACGCGGCGCAGGTGCACCAGCCAGGCGAGCTGCTGCTCGGGCGGCGCCGTCGCCAGGTGGACGTGCCGGGTGAGCCGGTAGGCCGGCGGGAAGCTGTCCGGTGCGGCTTCGGTGGCGATGCCGAAGTCCACGCTGAAGGTGCGCCGGCCGTCGGGGTGCTGGTCGATGTAGAACCGCGGCGAGCGGCCCCGGGCCACCCGGACGCCGAGCAGGTTCACGCCGAGGCTGCGGATCGGCGCCAGGCTCAGGTCGTCGCCGACGGTCGCCACCACGCCCACCTGCGTGGCATCGAGCACGGCCGCGCCGCGGGCGCAGGCGTACGCGGCTCCGCCGGGCGACACGGCGCTGCCGTGGGGAGTGCGGTCCTCATTCAGGCCGATGTGCCCTACGATCACCAGCTTCATGAGTCAGCCTCTGCAGAACGGCGGAATCGGCTCGCGAAAGGAATGATCGCGTCGCCGGTGGCGACGTCGAATATACGCACGGCATGACATGCCACTCGAATGCCATGCCAGCGCGGATGATCGTCCATCCCGGTGCCGGATGAGCGGCCGAGTACATGAACGACTTTCGTGCGGTCGGTCGTCACTTCCGTCCGCCGAAAGTTGATAGACGTCGTTGCATGCCGGCGGTAACGTGATCGGCACTCAGGGTGCGCATCGCTGCGCGGTATTCCTCTATTGCTCGCACGTCCAGTGGAGACGGCATGGAATTCGCGGTTGCGGTGGCGGGCATCATCGGTGCGCTGGTCGCACTGGTGACGCTCGGGGTGAACGTGAGCCAGTACCGCCTGCAGCGGGGTGCGGTCGCGGCGCCCGGCCGCAAGGTCGAATCGCGTGAGGCGCACAAGATTCTCGACGAGATCGACGAGGATCCGGTGCGCGCGATCGCCGCCGATCACATCTTCATCCAGTCGGACAAATCCGGGGTCGGATACATCGTCACCCAGCCGATAGCCGTGTATCTCGACATGCACACCGCCAGCTGTGTGCCCGCCAAGAGAGCGGTGCTCGCCAGGTCGCTTGCCGACTTCGTCGAAGAGGGCCTCGGCACGGATCTCAAAGGCGTATTGATCGCGACGCCGCGGGAGGGCAACCTGCTCGTCGGATCGAGTGTCGCGGAGCTGCTCGGCTCCGACTTCCTTATGATTCGTACCGGCCGCGCCCCGCGCTTCGGATATCCGATCGAGGGGACGTTCCTTCCCGGTGCGACCGCCGTCATCGCCGACGATCTCTGCATGGAGGGATCGTTCCTGGCGACCTGTGTCAACCATCTGCGGGCCTACGGACTGAACGTGTCGGACGTCTTCTGCCTGTTCGAGCGGATGGACGGGGACGCCCGCGAAGGGCTGGCCGAGGTCGGCGTGGAACTGCACTCCAAGTACCAGATCGACGACGACGAACTGAAGCAGCTGAAAGGTGTCGGACGGCTGCGTCCGGCGGCTCCGGCGGGCCCGCTGCCGTCGCAGGCGGGCGGCGGTCCCGCCCGGCCGGCCGGCAACGACTGACGGCGCGACGTGTCTCCATCAAGAAAGGCTCGCACATGACGTCCATGGATTCCGGGGCTGATCTCCGCTCGCTCGGGGAGAAGGGGTTCCTGTCCGGATTGCTGGGTGACCTTTTCGTCGATCCCCGGCTCATCGGGGGATTCGGGCACGACGCCTCCGTGATCGAGATGGCGGACTCCCCGTTCGACCTCATCCAGAAGATCGACCGCGCGTCCCGTCCGGTCGCGCTCTCCCTCGGCCTGGCCGGCTACGAGACCTGGGGAAGGATGGCCGTCACGGCCAACTGCAGCGACATCCTGGCCTCCGGCGGCCGCCCGCTGTCCGTCATGATCGCGATCATGGTCCCGGGCGAGGAGACCGCGGCGAACGTCAGGGACATCGTCTTCGGGGCCGCCGCGGAATGCCGCCGCAACGGGGTTGTGTTCGCCGGCGGCGACACGAAGGAGGCCGCCGACGCGCACGTCGTCGGCACGGCGGTCGGCACCGTGGCCGCCGACCGCTTCCTGCCGCGCAACACGGCGCAGCCGGGCGACCGGATCTTCTGCGCCGGCCGGGTCGGCGGGTTCGCGGGCTCCTACTTCATGATCCGTGACGTCTTCCAGGGCCGACCCGTCCCGGAGGCCGAGGGTTACATCGAGTACCTGAGCACGCCCACGGCGCAGTGGCGCTCCGCCGGTGCGGTGAACGCGGGCGGTTACGCCCGGTGCGGCATGGACGCCAGTGACGGCCTGCTGGACGTGCTGCAGACGTTCGTGGCGGCGGGCGTGCGGGTCGAGATCGACCTGGAGGCTGTGCCGTACCACCCCTATGCCGTCGAGTGCGCGAAAGCCACCTCGATCCCGCTGACCCAGCTGATGTTCGGCGGCGGTGACTGGAACATCCTCTACTGCGTGCCCGGCTCGCGCGCCGACGAACTCGCCCGGGTGGCCGAGGCCGAAGGCCTGCCGCTGTACGCCATCGGCCGGGTCGTCGAGGGCGACGGCGTCGTGGCGGTCGACCGCGACGGCGCGGAGTTCGCCATTCGCGGGGTGGTCAACGAGCACTTCAAGAACCGCATCGAGGACGCCGGCAGCTTCATGGATCACATCGAGAAGGACAACTTCCTTGTATGAGTGAGTTCGTGGTCAACCTCCATGTCACCGAGCGGTGCAACTACGGCTGCACCTTCTGCTTCGGCAAGTGGGGGCTGGGCGCGACCAGAACGGAGATCTTCGATGACGCGGCCGTGGGGGAGGCCGTCGTCCGGGACCTGTTCGACCACTTCGGCGGCGGGCCGGACGGGATCCGGTTCAACTTCGTCGGCGGCGAGCCGGCCCTGCTCAAACGGCTGCCCGAGCTGGTGGCGGTCTGCCGGGAGCTCGGCGCCCAGGTCTCGTACGTCAGCAACGGCCTGATGCTGCGGCGGTTCGACGTCGCGTGGACCGCCGCCAACGTCGACCTCGTGGGCATCAGCGTCGACTCGCTCGTGGACGAGACCAACCAGCGCATCGGCCGGCTGGACCGGCACCGGGGCATGCTGGACCCGGCGTTCCTGTACGGCTACGTGTCGCGCCTGCGGGAGGCCGCCGGCACCCGGATCAAACTCAACACGGTCGTCTGCGCGGCCAACCACCAGGAGGACCTCTCGCCGCTCATCGAGGCCGTGCGGCCGGAGCGGTGGAAGATCTTCCAGGTGCTTCCGGTGTACGGCGACCGCGAGGCCGTCACCGCCGCCCAGTTCGGCGCGTTCCTGGATCGCCACCGGCACTTTGACAAGGTCATCGTCAGCGAGGACAACGACGAGATGACCGGCTCGTACGTCATGGTCGACCCCCTGGGCCGGTTCTTCTGGCACGTCGAGGGCGAGCGGGGCTACCGCTACTCCCGGCCGATATCCGAGGTCGGGGTCGGCGAGGCCTTCGCCGCGGCCGGCATCTCCTGGGACAAGTACGAACGTCGTTACCGTCCGGAGCAATGACAGGTCGGGTATCGTGTGCGCCCATGCCTAGAACGGTCGGCGTACGCGCCACGGTGCGTGACATCGCCGAGGAGACGGGCCTGTCCATCGCGACGGTGTCCCGGGTGCTCAACGGGGCGCCCAACGTCGCGCCGCACACGCGTGACCTGGTGCTGAAGGCCGTGCACCGGCGCGGGGACAGGGCCCCGCTGCGCCGCGGCGAGCTGCCCCCGGCCTCCGGCGCCGTCTACGTGCGCTGCCCATACGTGCTCACCGACTACTTCGGGCTGATCGTCAGCTCGATCGCGGAGACCATCGAGCTGCACGGGCGGCAGATGGTGCTCAACGCGGGCGAGGCCGCGCAGCCGTCCCCGGTGCTGTCGACGCTGGCCGACCGGCCGGACGTGGCCGGGGCGATCCTGATCCTGCCGCCCGAGTCGCCCGACGACCTGGTGCGGCTGCGCGACCAGCAGTTCCCGTTTGTGGTGATCGACCCGCGCACGCTCGCCCCGAAGGACATCGTGACCGTGTCCGCGGCGCACTTCGCCGGGGCGCGGCGGCTGATGTCGCACCTGGTGGAGCTGGGCCACCGCCGGGTCGGCATCATCGGCGGCCCGCCGGAGTGGCTGGCCAACGACGCCCGCATGGCGGGATACGTCGCGCCGCTGGCCGACGCCGGGGTGCTGCCCACTGCCGAGCTGGTGCGCCACGTCAACGAGCCGAACACCGACAACGGCTACCGGGCGGCGGGGGAGCTGCTGGACCTGCCGGACCGGCCGACGGCGCTGGTGGCGTTCAACGACAAGATGGCCGTCGGTGCGCTGGCCGCGGCGCATGAACGCGGGTTGCGGGTGCCGCAGGACCTGTCGATCGCGGGCTTCGACGACATCGACGTGAGTCGGGCGACGACGCCGATGCTGACCACGGTGCGCCAGCCGCTGCAGGAGATGGGCCGGATGGCGGTGACGATGCTGATGCGCCTGCTGGACCGGCACACCCTGGAGGCCGTGCACGTCTCGCTCGGCACCGAGCTGGTCATCCGCGACTCGACGGCGGCCGCGCCGCCCCGCTGACGCGTCGAACGTTATAGGAAGGATGCCTTCCTTTTCTCCGCAGGCAGCGGCAGTTTCATTTTGTTTCAGCTAAACAGGGCTGGATACTGCTGTCTTTCTCGGACATTCCAGAGTCTTGACACGCCCGAATGCCTTATGTTTCAGTGCTGTCAACAGGACGTCAATCATTCTGTTACATCGGTTACATCGACGCTCCTGCGTAACAGGAACAGCCCGGGCCGGGTCGGCGGCAGCCCCACCGCCGCCCGGTCCTCCACCGCCCCACGCGAGGAGTCGCGACGCGCCACCTCTCACGCGGCGCGCCCGGCGAACCCCGCGCCCCTGTCCTGTCATGGCTCGCCATGGCTTCGTCGAAAGGAGGGTCCCGCGTGTTCCGTCCCCGGTCAGGCTGGACCACCACCATCGCGGTCACCGCCACGGCGGCGACCGCGTTCCTGGTGACCGGTTCGGTGATCGCCCCCTCGGCCTACGCGGCCGGCGAGAGCGTCAGCGTCTGGCTCACCACCACGTCCGACTCCGGTGGCCGCACGGTCACCCGCGGCCTGCAGCAGCAGGGCAACATCGCCTTCGGCCCCGCCGGCGGCAGCGCCAACCACACCATCACCGTCAACGAGGGCACCACCTACCAGCAGTTCGAGGGCGGCGGCGCGTCCATCACCGACACCACGGCCTACCTGCTGCGCGGCGGCCCGATCAGCGCGGCCACCCGCGACCAGGTGATGAGCAAGCTGTTCTCGCCGACCGACGGCATCGGCCTGTCGTTCGTGCGCAACCCGATCGGCGCGTCCGACCTGTCCCGGCCCGGCAACATCTCGCTCGACGACACCTGCTGCAACCTCAACGACTTCGGCAGCAACGGCTACGACACCAACGTCCGGCTCCTCACCCAGCAGGCCAAGAACCTCAACCCGGCCCTGCGGGTCAAGGGCGTGCCGTGGAGCGCGCCGGGCTGGATGAAGGACAACGGCCGGATGGACCAGATGGGCTGGCTCAAGGCCGAGTACTACCCGATGTACGCCCAGTACCTGGTCAAGTACATCCAGAGCTACCAGGCCATCGGCGTGCCGGTGAACTACATCTCCGTGCAGAACGAGCCCAACTGCTGCCAGTCGGGCAACCCGACCGCGATGAACTACCCGGGCATGAGCTGGAACACCTCCGGCCTGACCGAGTTCACCAAGAACCACGTCTACCCGGCGTTCCGGGCCGCGGGCATCACCACCAAGGTGCTCATCCACGACTGGAACTACGGCGACTACGCCAGTATGAGCGCGGGCACCCTGGCCGACACGGGCATCCGCAACGACCCGCTGTTCGGCGGCATCGCCTGGCACGGCTACTTCGGCGACCCCTCGGTCGGCACCCAGGTGCACAACCAGTACCCGTCGGTCAAGCAGTTCAGCACCGAGCACTCGGGCGGCACCTGGATCGGCAACCAGCACAACGAGGACATGGCCGACATCGTCAACTACGCCCGCAACTGGAGCGGCAGCCTGGTCAAGTGGAGCCTGGCGCTCAACCAGTTCATGGGCCCGCACAACGGCGGCTGCGACGTCTGCACCGGCCTGATCACCGTGCAGGAGGGCGGCTCCCGGGCCGGCCAGGTCGACTACACCATCGAGTACTACACCACCGGCCACCTGACCAAGTTCGTCAAGCCCGGCGCCTTCCGCATCGACTCGACGGCCAACGGCACCATCCAGAACGTCGCGTGGAAGAACCCGGACGGGTCCAAGGCCCTGATCGCGCACAACGGCGGCACCTCGTCGCAATCGGTGCGGGTCAACTGGGGCAACCAGTCCTTCGTGTACACCCTGCCGGCGCGGACCACCGCGACGTTCACCTGGTCGGGCACCCCGGGCAGCAACCCCGGCGGCGGCACCGGCCCGATCACGGGGCTGGCCGGCAAGTGCATCGACGTGGCCGGGGCGGCGACCGCCAACGGCACCGCGATCCAGCTCTACACCTGCAACGGCACCGGCGCGCAGTCCTGGACCCGCGATTCCAGCGGTCGGCTCAGCTCGCTCGGCAAGTGCCTCGACATCGTCGGCCCCAACGCCGCCAACGGCACGCTGACCCATCTGTGGGACTGCCACACCGGCACCTCCCAGAAGTGGACCTACAACAGCTCGACGCAGCAGTTCGTCAACCAGTTCTCCGGCACCTGCCTGGACGTGAAGGACAACAGCTCCGCCGACGGCGCGCGGCTGCAGATCTGGTCCTGCACCACCGGCGCGAACCAGAAGTGGACGTTCTCATGAGGCGGCGGCTGATCATCACGACGCTGACCGCGTCCCTGCTCGCCGGAGTCGGCGCGGCGGCAGTGGTCGTGCTCGGCAGCACCACGGCGCAGGCCGCGGTGACCTCCGGGACCACGTACACGGTGGTCAACAAGGCCAACGGCAAGTGCGTCGACGCGCGGGCCGCGGCCAGTGCCAACGGCACCGCGGTGCAGCAGTACGCCTGCAACGGCACCGCCGCGCAGCAGTGGCGCTTTGACGCCACCAGCGGCGGCTACTTCAAGGTCGGCACCGCGCCGGCCGTCAACCAGGTCTGGGACGTCTCCAACGTCTCGACCGCCGACAACGCCGCGATCCACCTGTGGCTCTACGGCGGCGGCAACAACCAGCAGTGGCAGGCGGTGCAGGAGGCCGACGGGGCATACCACTTCGTCAGCCGGCACAGCGGCAAGTGCCTGGACGTGCCCGCCGCCTCGACCGCCGACAGCGTGCAGCTGGTGCAGTACACCTGCAACGGAACGGGAGCGCAGTCATTCTTCCTCAACCCGGTCGGCGGCCCGCAGCCCTCGCCCAGCACCGTGCCGCCTAACCCGAACAACCCCGACCTCGGCCCGAACGTGCGGATCTTCGACCCGTCGATGTCGGCCTCGACCATCCAGTCCCAGCTGAACAGCGTGTTCTCGGGGCAGGAGACGAACCAGTTCGGCACCCAGCGCTACGCCCTGATGTTCAAACCGGGCAGCTACAACGTCAACGTCAACGTCGGCTTCTACACCCAGGTCCTGGGTCTGGGCTTCTCGCCGGACGCGGTGAACATCAACGGGTCGGTGCACGTGGAAGCCGACTGGTTCCCGCCGAACAACGCGACCCAGAACTTCTGGCGCGGGGCGGAGAACCTGTCGGTGACCCCGAACGGCGGCACCGACCGCTGGGCCGTGTCGCAGGCCGCACCGTACCGGCGCATGCACGTGCGCGGCAACCTGCTGCTCGACGACGGCGGCTGGGCCAGCGGCGGCTGGTTCTCCGACGTCAAGATCGACGGCCAGGTGAACTCGGGCAGCCAGCAGCAGTGGATCTCGCGCAACTCGCAGTTCGGCAGCTGGGCCGGGTCCAACTGGAACATGGTGTTCGTCGGCACGCAGGGCGCCCCGGGCAACACGTTCCCGAGCCCGCCCTACACCAACGTTGGCGCGACCCCGGTCGTGCGGGAGAAGCCTTTCCTGTACGTCGACAGCGCGGGCGCGTACCAGGTGTTCGTGCCCGGCCTGCGCAGCAACAGCACCGGCACCACCTGGGCGTCCGGCACTCCGGCGGGCACCTCCCTGCCGATCAGCCAGTTCCACATCGTGAAGGCCGGCGCGACCGCGGCCTCCATCAACGCGGCCCTGGCGGCCGGGCAGAACCTGCTGTTCACGCCCGGGGTGTACCACGTCAACGACACCATCCGGATCACCCGGCCCGACACCGTGGTGCTGGGCCTTGGCCTGGCCACCATCATCCCGGACAACGGGGTCATGGCGATGTCGGTCGCCGACGTGGACGGCGTCAAACTCGCGGGCATCCTCATCGACGCCGGCAGCACCAACTCGGCCACGCTGATGCAGGTCGGCCCGGCCGGTTCCAGCGCCAACCACGCGGCCAACCCGACCTCGCTGCACGACGTGTTCTTCCGCATCGGCGGCGCGGGCGTCGGCAAGGCCACCACCAGCCTGGTCATCAACAGCCACAACGTGATCGGCGACCACACCTGGATCTGGCGCGCCGACCACGGCTCCGGCGTCGGATGGAACACCAACACCGCCGACACCGGCCTGGTCGTCAACGGCAACAACATCACGTTCTACGGCCTGTTCGTCGAGCACTACCAGAAGTACCAGGTGATCTGGAACGGCAACGGCGGCCGGACGTACTTCTTCCAGAACGAGCTGCCCTACGACCCGCCGAACCAGGCGAGCTGGATGAACGGCTCCACCCGCGGCTACGCGGCGTACAAGGTGGCCAACACGGTCACCAGCCACGAAGCCTGGGGCCTGGGCAGCTACTGCTACTTCAACGTCAACCCGGCCGTGGTGGCCGAGCGGGCGTTCGAGGTGCCCACCTCGGGCACGAGTTTCCACAACATGGTGACCGTCTCGCTCGGCGGCACCGGAACCATCAACCGCGTCATCAACAACACCGGCGGGACGGCCAACTCCGGCAACAACGTCGTCAACCTCGTCAGCGGCCCGTAAGGCCGAAGGCGAACGTCACCTCCCGGCCGTCCGGCGATGCCCGGACGGCCGGACTGACAGGCAAATCAGTACCACCCACATATCCGAGCTCTGGAGGAAGTCCATGAGTGCAGCAACACCCGGCGTCCGTCGCCGTCTTCTCACGATCGCGGGCCCGCTGCTCGCGACCGCGCTCGTGCTCGGCACCGCGGCCTGCGGTGGCAGTGACGATCCGGCGAAGCCGGGTGGCAAGGTCAAGCTGACGATCGCGACGTTCGGCGAGTTCGGTTACAAGGACTTGTACAAGGAGTACATGGCCGCGAACCCGAACGTGGAGATCGTGGAGCGGATCACCAAGGCCGAGGACCACCACAAGAACCTCGCCGCGCACCTGGCGACCAACACCGGTGCCGCGGACATCGAGGCGATCGAGGAGGGCTGGGCGGGTCAGTTCACGGCCAACCCGGGCAAGTTCTACAACTGGACCGACTACGGCGCGAACGACATCAAGTCGCAGTGGCCGGCGTGGAAGTGGCAGCAGGGTTCCTCGGCCAAGGGTGAGGTCGTCGGTCTGGGCACGGATGTCGGCGGTATGGCGATGTGCTACCGGCGGGACCTGTTCGAGAAGGCGGGTCTGCCGACCGACCGCGAGGCCGTCAGCGCGTTGTGGCCGACGTGGGAGAA
>NZ_JBEZEB010000033.1:0-88652 GCF_040648615.1 Catellatospora sp. NPDC049111
GGGGGGGGCGCCGGGCCCCCCCGGGGCCCGCGCCTCCTTCCGCGGGTTTTGGGCTCTATTCGGGTCCCCCCCCCTCTTTACCCGACCCGAAACGGCGATCTTCGTTTCCGCCTTGCCCACCTAGTTACCGGTGGGTAACATGCGGGCATGACGATCGACGCCAACGCCGTCGCCGAGGGCCTGCTGGCCACCGTGCCGTTCGCGCGCACCATCGGCACCCGGTTCACCGAGATCACCGTGGACGCGGACGGCGTGCGCGCCGTCGCCACGCTGCCCGACGACCACGCCACGCACAACCACGTCGGCGGCCCGCACGCCGGCGCGATGTTCACCCTCGCCGAGACGGCCTCCGGCGCGATCGTGCTCGCCGCGTTCGGCAGCCAGCTGCACCGGGCCACGCCGCTCGCGGTGCGCGCGGAGATCGCGTACAAGAAACTGGCGATGGGTGAGGTCAGCGCGACCGCCACCCTGTCGCGGCCGCCCGCGGACGTGGTGTCCGAACTGGATGCCGGACTGCGACCCGAGTTCGAGGTGAACATCGTCATCACCGACGCCGCGGGAGTGACCACCGGCGAGATGACCATCGTCTGGACCCTGCGCCCCAACCGCTGAATCTCTCGGCTGGGCGCGCATCCCGTTCCCGGCCGAGCCTGGCATCCGGCCGGGTTGGTGCGGTCGCGCAGCGCACCAAGATCGCTCGACTTGCCGGGCAGGTGTGCAAATGGGCGGTCAAGATACGCACAGGTGCCAGGCAAGTCGAACGATCAAAGCGTGGTCGAGGCGGCGCGCGGCCAGATCACGTGACCGCGGGTACGGCCGGAACGGTGCCCGCCGAGGTATGGCGGGTGGTGCTGCGCAGACCCCAGCGGATGACGTGTGGTGCGACCAGCCCCGCCGCCGCGAAGACCGCTGCCAGAGCGGTCCAGCCTGGCGCGCCCCAGCCGATGACCAGTGCCGTGATCAGCGGCGGCCCCACCATGTTGCCGATCTGCCGCCCCGTCTGGTGGACGCCCTGATACTGACCCTGAGCCCAGTCCGGGGCGAGGTCGAAGACGACCGCGAAGGTCGCGCTCGACAGCCACAGCTCGCCCAGCACGTGCACCACCGACGCCCCCAGCACCAGCACCGTCACCAGCCACGACGGCTGCCCCGCGGACAGGCCGAACAGGACGCACGAGGCGGCCACGACCAGCGCCCCGCGGCGGGCCACGCCGACCGCGTCCGCCGCGGTGTGCGTGCCGCGCGACGCCCACACCTGCAGGGTCACGCAGCCGATCGTGTTGACCAGCAGCGCCGCGGAGACCAGTGCGACGGAGGCGCTCGTGTACGCGACCAGCCACAGCGGCAGCGCCAGGCTCAGCACCTCGTTGTAGAGCGCCGCCACCACCCCGTCGAGCAGCGCGAACGTCAGGAACGGGCGATCGCGCAGGGCGACCATGCGCGGGCTGCCCGACGGGGCCGACGCGGGCGCCACGGCCGCGACCCGGGTGACGACGGCCGCGGCGAGCAGGAACGTCACCGCGTTGCCCAGCAGCACGGCCAGGTAGCCGGCGCGCACGTCGAGCAGCAGCGGCAGGCCGCCGGCGAGGGTGCCCAGCGCGATGCCGGCGTTGTTCGTGGATCTGATGAAGGCCCTGGTGCGCACCCGCTCGCCGGGCGGCACCGCGCCCGCGATCATCGCCCCGTTCGCCGCCTTCACCGTCGCGTCGGCGACGGCGATCACGCAGGCGATCAGCACGTACGACCAGAGGTGGTGGACCTGGGTCAGGCCGGTGAAGCAGGCGGCGAGCACGATCAGCGCCGTGATCTGCACCTGCTTCGGGCCTCGGCGGTCGGCGAGGTAGCCCATGGGGGTGGTCAGCACCATGCCGGCCAGGGCGGCGGCGCTCAGGCCGATCGCCACCTCGGCGGGGCTCAGGCCGACCGAGCGGGTGAGGAAGAGCGCGCTGGTGGTGAGGTAAGCGCCGTTGCCGAAGGTGTTCACCAGGGTGGCGAACATGAGGACGCGAGGGGTGCCCGGGGCGGGGAGGAGCTTGCTGATCACGCTCTGGATTCAACAGTACGTACGTACGGTTTGTAAAGCGCGAGGGGCTTGACCAGGGTGGAGAACACGGCGGAGCGCCCCGACGACCTCGTACCGCGAGATGTCGCGCCAGTCGCTAGACTGTGCACTCGCGCCCTCGTAGCTCAGGGGATAGAGCAACGGTTTCCTAAACCGCAGGTCGCAGGTTCGATTCCTGCCGGGGGCACCTCGATGATCAGGCATTTCCCCTTCCGAACCGGGAAGACTCACGTCGGCCGATCGGCGACATGCGCAGCCGCGGGCCACCTGGTGCCGCCGTTGTAGCTTTCGCGACGGATTTACAGATCGCCACCAAACCGTAGTAGCGGCTTAGTAGACGGCGTTGCGCTGCGCGTACGCGTAGACCGATATTGGGCTCGGCAGGTCTATGACAGTCGAAGCCTCCCGGTTGCGGCGCGCACTGCCGAGCCCGAGCGCGACGCGCTTCAGCCTCGGATGCCCGACCAGCGCTCTGAGCGCCGTCACCGGTATGCGTCCTTGGTACAGGCCGAGCTCTTCCAGGCCTTCTGCCCGAGCAAGGCCCGCCAGCGCATCCTCCGTGCGCATGCTGGACAGATTATCGAGATCGATTCGGAACAGGTTTCTTGAGGCTGAGAAGTCCGGCATTCGTTCCACTGCTTTGAGGGTGTCCAGCCAGAGCCATCTGAGTTCTGGCAGCCGCGCGAGCGCATCGAGATCGGCAACTCCGCGGACCCTCCAGAGCATGAGTTGTCTGAGGCCCTGGAATCGGCACACCCAGCTCAGCTCGTTGATCGAACCGAGTCTCAAGTTCAGCTCTTCAAGATTCGGCAGCTCCACGTCTCCCAGTAGTTGATCCACCGGGAGTCCTCGCAGCGACAACGATCGAAGATCCGGATTGCCGTTGACCAGCTCGGCGAGTCCTCTTCGATGCCCCGCCACTCCCAGTCTGCGCAGCCCACGCAGCCGGAGTGGGCGCAGATCGACCATCCCGTGCGTCTCGCCGAGGACGAGTGATTGGAGATCCGGCAGCAGTTCGCTCAATGCTGAAACGTCGGTGAGACAGTGCTGGTCCAAGCTCAGGCGACGCAGTTGGGGGAGGTGGCGGAGGAAATCGAGGGTCACCGGCCCGTAGACGCCGTAAGCCCGCAGTTCGACGTCGGGAAAGCTTCGCGTCAGCTCTCCCAGCGCCCCGAAGTCGTCATCTGTCAGGGGATCGTTGAACTGGATCAAGTGGGCGGCTGGAAGATCTTGTTTGAGGGCGGCGACATCGAGTGGCGAGCTGACCTCCACAACGCCGGATGCCTTCAGCAGGCCGCCCACAGTCACATCAGTCGTGTCGCGTTCCACAGCGACAACCTAACGCGGCTGGCCGCGATACAGCAGCGGAGTACAGCAACGCAGCCAACCACCGTTGCCCTTCATCGCGCCGCGTCACGCGCCCGGGTTCGTAACCGCCCTTACTCGACCGTACTGCCATTAGTCCGTAGGTTCAGAGCCAGGGCACTTCTCAGATCAATCTGCTGACGGCCCGCGACGCCAGCCTGATCATGCATCCGAAAGCCGCCGAACTGCCTAGTCGATGTCCGGGGTCGGCCAGTCTTCGCCGAGCGTCACGGTCAGGCGGCCGTTCTGAATGGTCACTCTGTTGTCTGGGTCGCTCGCCACAGCTTCAGCGAAGGCGTCGGGCTGGGTCTCGCGGAGGAGAAAGACGAAGTGCAGGGTGAACGGCGACCACCACTCGTCGGGGATTCCGTCGGAGTCGAGCTGATAGTTCGCCCTCCACGCCGCGTCGCAGAGCACGGCGACGAAGATGCCCAGGAAACTGACTCCGTGCAGATCGTCGGCGTTGTCGATGAGCACGGCGATGTCCCTCGTATCGCTGCCGTGGCCGTGGCCGTCGTGCAGACAGTCCACCAGCGCATGCCAGTTGTGGCCGAAGTAACCAGGAAAGGACAGCTCGCGAGCGAAGGCGGCGAAGAGCGAGGCCGGTTCTCGCAACTCGCGGCCGTCCAGCCGGAACACGCGCCCGCCCTGCGCCTGAAGCTTGGCCGTTTCGGCACCTACCCAGGGGTCGGCTTCGAGAGTGAAGACGACCCACGGCGGTCGGCGCTCGGTGAGCGTGAAGGCGTTCATACCCGGATCCTCACATGAGGCGTACTGGCCGTAGCCGGACCGCAGGTCGCGGGTTCGATTCCTGCCGGGAACACCGGGTCAGACCACTGATCAACGATCGCCACCTCTCGTCCCTTAATTCGCGTGCGGGTCGCCGGACCCGGCGGGCATCCTGTGCGGATGGCCGCCTTCGACCATGAACGGGACAGGCACCGTCTCGACTACCGCCTGCTGAACCAGTCCCCCATCGCCCGGGTCGGTACCGCCGATGTGCTGGCCGACGTGATGGGCTGGCTGCGTGGCGAGGGATACCACCTCATCGAGATCGAGGCCTCTTGGCTGATATCCGCACACATGTTCCGCGACCTGACCGCGATGTCATGGAACGACTGCCCGTCCGACAGCTGCTGGCAGTGCCTCGGCGGATCGGTGGGCGGGATCCTCGCAGACGCTCCCGCGGAGGCGACCGGGGTCGTCCTTGTGCTCAAGGCATTCGGCGTCTACGCCGGGCAGCGATACAACGATGCCATGACCCTGCTCGACACAGTGGCGGACTGCGCCTGGCGCGCGATGACACACGGCCGCCGTGTGCTCTGCCTGGCCCACATCGAGGCGGCAGACATCCCGCTGCGGCGGTCAGGCTGGTTCATGGAGGGCAACGCCGAGTGGGCCTGGGGGGACCACCTCGCCAGGCTGAAGCAGCAGAACTGAACTGCTCGTGCCGTACTGGCCGAAAGGCATCGGCAGGAGGTCGCGGAGGTAGGCGAGCGCCGGAATCCGCCCAGGAGCACCGCCGAGCACGTCCAGCAGCAGTTCGAGCATCCCGCCGTCGTAGCGCTCCACCGAGCGCATCGGGATGTCGGCCACGACGCAGGTCCAGGTGTCCGGGTCGGCGGCGGTGATCTCCCAGCACAGCTCGTACGCGCCGTTGACCGTGCCCCACGCGAACAGCTCGCCGGGCTGGTTGCCGAACCGGGGGAGATCCGGTTCGTCGTTCGCCGCATCGTTGCGCGCCATCAGTTGCTCGACGTAGGCGCGAGTGTCACCGAGGAGGGAGAACTCGGGGTCGAACGGGTGGAACACCTGCACCATGCCGAACGCGCCGGGCGGGAACAGCTCGGCGTAACTCTTGAAATCAGCTGGGAAGGCATGGCTGAAAGCGATCTCCAGCGCCCGCCAGTTCGGCAGGTGTGGCCAGTGACCTGTCCAGCCGGTCAACCCGGCCAGCTGAGCGGCGCGCGTGCGGTGGACGGTCACGTACGGCATCCGGGTTCAGGGCGTGGGCTGCGGTAGGGCCGCCCGTCGGGTCAACTCCGCGAGCAAGACGGTCATCTCGGCGTCGGTCAGCGCGATCATGCCCGTCCGGACGCCAGTGCCGACGAAGGCCGGAGTGGGATAGCGCCGTCCGTCTCGCAGGTCCACCCACAGCACCCGGGACTTCTCCCGGTGCGCCCGGATGGTGAATGCCTCCACGCGGTCGTACGGAATCTTCAGGGGCTGATTTCCCACGTGCAGATGGAGCGCCCTCTCGCCGGCGAAGACGCCCACGGACAACGCCTGCTGGGCGACCACCGCTATGACCACGAACGGGGTCATCATCCACGCCTCGGCGAGTTCCACTCCCGGATCGACCACCACGTTGATCCCCATCGCGACCGACAGCACGACACCGATCCAGTACGCCATCAACGTAAACAGCCGCTGCGGTGCGTCAGGTGTCAGGCGCTCGCTGCCTGCGGGAGTGAAAAGTGAGAACGCCACGGCCGAATTCTGGGCGACGAGGACACCAGGTGCCACAGCGATTGAGCCGTTGAGGCGGATTCGAGACCCGCTGTCGTCACCGGGTAATGCCCCTACAGCTCGTCCTTGATGGATTCGACAATCGTGTAGGTGGACTGTCCGCGGATCTTTCCGTCAGGTGTCACCTGCGTCGAGCTGCCGCGCCGTGGGCCGGCGGAAGACGCCGGCATCCGTTTCCCCGTCGCTCTGAGGTCCTGTGGGCGGACGGCGAAGCCCGCACCCAGGGCCTCGATCCAGACGCCGATGGCCGCCGACGGCGGGTCGCCGATCTCGCAGTGGCTGCCGTCGACCACGCCGATTCGGCCGGAGATCTCCGGATCGCCGCAGCCGGAAAGAACGGTCACTTCATGGCGGACCCGAAACGGCCCCGGGAGCGCGAAGTCCGCGAGCGCTGCCCGATCCCCCGTCGCCACGAGGAACTCCTCGTCGTAGAGGCACGCGACCTCGTCGCCCGCGCTCCACACCGTGCATCGATAGCGCCCGTCCGGGTACTGGCGGACCTCCGTGACCGTCCCGCGCTGAGGTGCCTCCGGGAGGTCGTCCGCCGGGCGCGACGCCGGGATGCGAACCTCGACCACGTCAAGCACGCGAAGGCGTGGTTGTGGCACCGGATCTCCTGTCGTTCGTCATGGCACCAGCCATTGCAGCGGCAAAGTACCGCAACACCGGAACATCAGAGCGGGGATTTCGGCTGTCGCTGGCACCGCCCCCACAGCCGGGTGGAAGGCGTTAGTGTCCCGCACGTGATCAGCGTGGCCGAATGCATCAGCCGGAGTTGCACGACGGGATGGCTCGACTGGGTTCACGGCGAGCTGTGGCTGACGCCGACGGGACTGGTGCGACGGCGTCTCAGCAAGGCGGCGTCGAGGGCGAACGGGTGGGGGCCGACGGTCGCCGTGCCCCTGCCCCGCGCCGAGTTTCCCGAGGCCGCCCTCACCCACGTCCTGGCCGAGCATGCGACGAACAAGGTCGTCACCTTCGAGTCCGTGGCCGGCGCACGCCTGGTCAGGGGGATCACCGCGCACGGCCTGCGGCTGGTGCTGCGCGACGGGTCGCGCCACAAGCTGCTCTGGCTGACCCGGGACCCGGCATACGGCATCCTCGCCGACGTCTTGCCGTCCGTACTCGGTGATCGCCTCGCCGGAACGCCGACCGCCTGAGCCGGGGAAACACACCTCTGGTGTTCCCCCGGCCGGAGCACGTACGGGCGGTCAGCGCTTGCAGGTGCCGGGTGGCAGGGTCGGCTGTCCCAGCTGCGCGATCTTTTGGCGCATCTCGGTCGGGGTCCCGAACTGCTTGAACTGCCCGCCCACCACGAGATCGACGTCGGCGGTCGTGCGCTGGGGGTCGAATTCGAGCTTGACGGGCTCCACGACCAGGTAAGCCCGCAGCAGCTGGGCCTCGCCGACGCTCTCCGGTCCGTAGCGGAGGACGGCGACCAGGTCGCGGTACTCGGTTTCGTCGCCGACGGTGCCGACGGTGATCTTCCGGTTGCGGAGGTCGGCGGCGACGTTTTCGGCCAGGTCGGGCGTCTTGGTGCCGTTGAAGACGTTGACCAGCACCTGCGATTCCGAGACGGGAAGGGTGAGGTCGACCGGGATCTGACCGGGCAGGCAGCCGGGCGGCAGGGCCGCCGACGGGCTGGTCCCCAAGGCCGGCACGACCGGCGTGGCGGTGGGAGCGGTCACGGTGAGGACGGCCAGGACGAACGCCACCACGACGGCGGCGCCGGCGGTGACGGCGGCCAGCTGTACGCGGCGTCGGGCCTGCCCGCGGTCCCGGATCTCCTGCGCCGGCGGTGCGGTGACCTCGGGCGTCTCCAGCATGAGGGTGTCGGCCAGGGCGCTGCGGCCCCGGTGCAGCCACGATTTCACGGTGCCGACCGGGGCGTCGAGGTGCTGGGCGACGTCCTCGACCGACAGGTCCGCGAGGTAGTGCAGCACCAGCGCGGAACGCTGGTTCTTCGGCAGCCGCCGCAGGGCCGCCACGACCGCCACGTGGTCCGGGCTGACCTCTGCCGCGTGCTCCTCGCGCTGCCGTTCCAGATAGGAGCGGGCGGTGCGCAGCCTGCGCCAGCGGGAGTTGGTCAGGTTGATGGAGACGCGGCGGATCCAGGCGAGCGGGTCGTGGTAGCCCGACACCTGGTGCCAGCGCTGCCAGGCCCGCGCGAACGCCTCCTGGGCGACGTCCTGGGCGGCCTGCATGTCCGCCGTGAACGAGTAGACGAGCAGCACCGTGCCGGTGAAGTGGGCGTGGTAGAAGCCCTCGAACTCGGCTGCGGGGGTCGACGCCGTGGTGGTCATGTTCTGTACTCACTCCTCGGGGCGGCGGGAGGTTGCGCCGGGCGCCGACTTCCGTCAGTGGCACGCGGTTCTAGGGTACGTTCGCAGGCCTGACCGTATGGGAGGTACGCCATGACCGCGCCGTTGCCCGCCCTGGGGGAACAGGCCCGCCGCGTCGTCGAGCTGGGGCTGCACGAGGCGGCGGGCCTGACGGCCGGGCAGGTTCACGAGGCGGCCGCTGTCGGCGTGCCGGACGCGCTGCTGGTGATCCATCCGGGCCGGGTCCGGCCGTCGGCGCTCGCACCCCTGCTGGAACGGGACGGCAAGCCGGGGTTCGTGGTGGAGGACATGACCGACGTCGACGCGTTCGCGCCGATCGAGGCCGCGGTGCCGCCGGAGTCGGCGCTGTACCTGGTGCACGGCGTCGATCGCGGGGACGCCATGGCGAACTGGAGTCCTGATGAGGCGCTGCCCGCGATCGCGGGTGCCGGGCGTACGCCGCTGCTCCTCACCGAGGGCATCCTGTGGCTGCTCCAGCAGCCGGACGCGTTGGAGCGCAACGGGTGCTTCATGACCATCGGCTCGCGGCTGCGGCGCGCGAACGGGTCACTGGACGCGCGGACCCCGGCCCTGTGGATCAGCAACGGCACGGGCCGGGACGGCAGCGCTCGGCGGCACGCGCCGAAGGTCGGCTGGTGCTGGGCGGGCAACCGGCACACCTGGCTCGGCTTCGCCTCGGCGGCCGAGCGTACGCCGCTGCCGGCCTGAGCCGTCAGACGGCCGCTTCGAGTTCGCGGTATTCGTCGTCGGTCAGGGTGATCTCGGCGGCCGCGATGTTCTCCTCCACGTGCGCCACGCTGGACGTGCCCGGGATCGGCAGCATCACCGGCGAGCGCCGCAGCAGCCAGGCCAGCGCGAGCTGGGCGGGGCTGGCCCCGTGCGCCTCGGCGGCCCGGTCGAGCGGGCCGCCGGGTTTGGCCAGCTCGCCGGTCGCCATCGGGAACCACGGGATGAAGGCGAGGTTCTGCTCCTCGCAGTGCCGCAGCACGTCCTCCGCGCTGCGGTTGGCCAGGTTGTACAGGTTCTGCACGGACACGATCGGCGCGAGCTCGCGGGACTGCACGATCTGCGGCACCGTCACCTCGGACAGCCCGATGTGCCGGATCAGGCCCTCCTGCTGCAGCAGCACCAGCTCGCCGAGCTGGTCCTCCAGCGGCACCTTCGGGTCGATGCGGTGCAGCTGGTAGAGGTCGATGCGGTCCAGGCCCAGGTGACGCAGGCTCAGCATGCACTGCTGGCGCAGGTACTCGGGCCGCCCGACCGCACGCCAGTCGCCGGGGCCCGCCCGGGTGAAGCCACCCTTGGTCGCGATGACCAGGCCTTCCGGGTACGGGTGCAGCGCCTTCTTGATCAGCATCTCGCTGACGAAGGGGCCGTACGAGTCGGCGGTGTCGATGAAGTCGACGCCGAGCTCGACCGCGCGGCGCAGCACGCGGACGGCCTCGTCCGGGTCGGCCGGGTCGCCCCAGACGCCGGGGCCGGTGAGCTGCATCGCGCCGTAACCGAGGCGGTTGACGGGCAGGTCGCCGCCGACGGAGAAGCGGCCCGAGGCCGCTGCGGGAAGGGTGCTCTGCGCCGCCATGAGTGCTCCTCGCCTGGTGATCGCGGGATGTCACGCCTTGACGATCAGCCTAGCCCGATACGTTCCGGCAGGCTGAGGAAGCGGGAGCCCGGTCAGCCGCGGTCGGCGGGTGCGTCGAGTCGCTCGGCGCGGACGGCGGCCCATTCCAGGGCGTGCCGCACGCCGTCCTCGACGGTGTATTCGCAGCTGAAGTCGAGCAGTTTGCGGGCCCGGTCGACCCGGGTGTGCGCGCCGACGACGTCACCGGCGCGGCGGGGCGCGGCGACCGTCGGCAGGGGCACGCCGCGGACCGCGTCGAGCGCGTCGACCAGCTCGCGGACCGTGGTGCCGCGGCCGGTGCCGATGTTGACGGCCAGGTGCGACTCCGGCTCGCCGGCCAGCACCTCGTCGAACTGGATCAGCGCGGCGACGTGGGCGCGGGCCAGGTCCCACACGTGGATGTAGTCGCGGATGCCGGTGCCGTCGTGGCTCTCGAAGTCGGTGCCGGTGATCCGGAACGGTTCGCCGGTCTCCACGGCCTCGATCATCTTGCCGAGCGCGTGGGTGGGCCGCGGCAACTGCAGCCCGGTGCGCATCAGCGGGTCCGCGCCGATGGGGTTGAAGTAGCGCAGGGAGATCACGGCGAAGTCCTCGGCCGCGCACACGTCGGCCAGCACCGACTCGACCATGGCCTTGGTCCGGCCGTACGGGCTGACCGGGCCGATGGGCGAGTCCTCGTCGACGGTGAACTCGGGGCCGGGCTGGTAGATCGCCGCCGTGGAGCTGAAGATCAGGCGGCGGCAGCCGTTGCGCAGCAGGTGGTCGACGAAATCGACCGTCTTGGCGAGGTTCTCGCGGTAGTAGCGCAGCGGCTGGGCGACCGAGTCGGGCACGACGGTCAGGGCGGCGCAGTGCACCACGGCGAAGATGTCGGGGTGCTCGGCGAATACGCGGTCGACCAGGGCGCCGTCGGCGACGTCGCCTTCGAAGAAGGCGCGGCCGGTGGTGAACTCACGCCGGCCGGTCGACAGGTTGTCCAGGATCACCGGGGTGATGCCGGAGTCGAGGCAGGCGGTGGCGATCGTGCTGCCGATGTAGCCGGCCCCGCCGGTGATCAGCACCTTCAGGCCCCCGTGTGTGGGGGCTCCCGGCATGCTGTCCGTCATCGTCTGTCCTGGCCCGTCGTCTCCCGCGGTCCGGCATGCCGGTGGCCGGCACCCGTGAACGCCGAAGTTAGCAGGCCCGTCACCGGCCAGGCAAACAGCTCGTGGAGCCATATCAGCGCCGGTCGATAGGGCTCGTCGGCGGGGATCTTGTGGCCATTTGGGGCTGGCGGCCGGTAGTGCGCGTCTGGCACCCTTTGCTGACGTGAGACATGAATCCCCCTCGCCCTCCCCTCGCATCTCGTTCGTCGTACCGGTGTACGGGGTGGAGAAGTTCCTGGGGGAATGCCTCGAATCGCTGCTCGCCCACCCCGGTGACGAGATCGAGGTCGTCGCGGTGAACGACGCCTCCCCCGACGGCTGCGGGGCGATCCTGGACGCGTTCGCGGCCCGCGATGCCCGGGTGCGGCCGGTGCACCTGACGACCAACGTGGGCCTCGGTGGCGCGCGCAACGCGGGTCTGGCGCAGGCCAAGGGCGATTACGTCTGGTACATCGACTCCGATGACTGGGTGCCGGACGGGGCGGTCCGCGTGGTGCTCGACCGGCTCGCGCTGCACCACCCCGACGTGCTGATCGTCGACCACGCCGAGGTGTTCGGCGACGGGACCGTGGTGCCCCGGGTCTCCGCCGGCCTGCTGGGCGACGCCCCGACGCCGCTGCACCTGTCGCGGCGGCCGGAACTGCTGCGGCTGGCCCAGTCGGCCTGCACCAAGATCGCGCGGCGGAGTTTCCTGGAGGAGAACGGCCTGCGCTTCCACGCGGGCTGGTACGAGGACGCGGCGTACAGCCACCCGCTGCTGATGGCGGCCGGCACCATCGACGTGCTGGACGTGGTCTGCTACCTGTACCGCCAGCAGACGCCCGGGGCGATCACCGCCTCGGTGTCCGACCGCCACTTCGAAGTCTTCGGCCAGTACCAGCGGGTCTTCGACGTGATGGAGCAGTCCGGCGGCGCGCTGGAGCAGTTCCGTCCCGCGCTGTTCCGGATCATGCTCGACCACTATCTGGTGATCATCGGGCATGACCGGCGGCTCGGGCAGTCCATGCGCAAGGCCTTCTTCCGCCGCATCGTCGAGGACTACCGCCGCCGGCTGCCCGACGGTGGTTACCCGGCCCCGGGCGGCCTCGGCGGGCTGAAGCACCGGCTGGTCCGCTACGACGCCTACGGGGCGTACACCCTGCTGCGGCTGGCGCACCGGCTGACCTCGCAGCGGCTCACGGCCCTGCGCGGCTCCGGCAAGGCCGCCCCCGCGCTGCGCCTGCCGGTGCCCGCGACCGCGGCCGCCGTCCCGCGCCAGCGCACCGAGGTCGACGCGACGGTGCTCGACCGCACGCACTGACCGTCCCCACGGACACGAAACGGCCGCCGCACCTCGCGGGTGCGGCGGCCGTTGTCGTCGTGGTGGGTCAGCCGCCGATGACGACGCGGTCGGTGCCGGACCAGCGGGCCGGGTCGGTGACGCGGCGGCCGTCGACCAGCACCCGGACACCCGGCAGCTCGGCGGGGCCGAGGTTGCGGTACTCGGCGTGGTCGGCCTGGATGATCGCGGCGGTGACGGCCTCGCCCTGGTGCGGCGGCAGGCCGTGCGCGGACAGCTCCTCGGTGGTGTACATCGGGTCGCTGACGAACGGGTTCGCGCCCCGGGCCCGCAGCGCCTCGACGGTCGGGAAGACGCCGGAGAAGGCGGTCTCCTTCACGCCGCCGCGGTACGCCGCACCCAGCACGAGCACGTTCGCGCCGGTCAGGTCGCCGTACGCGTCGGCGAGCAGGTTGACGGCGTACTCAGGCATGGCGGCGTTGGCCTCGCGGGCGGCGCGCACGACGGTGGCGGCCGGGTCGTTCCACAGGTACATCCGCGGGTAGATCGGGATGCAGTGACCGCCGACGGCGATGCCGGGCGAGTGGATGTGGCTGTACGGCTGGGTGTTGCAGGCCTCGATGACCTTGGTGACGTCGACGCCCACGGTGTCGGCGAAGCGGGCGAACTGGTTCGCCAGGCCGATGTTGACGTCGCGGTACGTGGTCTCGGCGAGCTTGGCCAGCTCGGACGCCTCGGCGGAGCCCAGGTCCCAGACGCCGTTGGGCTTGTCGAGGTCGGGCCGGTCGTCGAAGTCGAGCACGGCCTCGTAGAAGCGCACGCCGTGGGCGGCCGACGCCTCGTCGACGCCGCCGACGAGTTTCGGGTAGCGGCGCAGGTCGGCGAAGACGCGGCCGGTGAGCACCCGCTCGGGGCTGAACACCAGGGAGAAGTCCCGGCCGGCGGTCAGGCCGGAGCCCTCCTCCAGCATCGGGGCCCAGCGGTTGCGGGTGGTGCCGACGGGCAGCGTGGTCTCGTAGCTGACCAGGGTGCCCGGGCGCAGCCCGGCGGCGATGGCGCGGGTGGCGCTGTCCATCCAGCCGAAGTCCGGCACACCGTCGGCGTCGACGAACAGCGGCACGACCACGACGACGGCGTCGGACTCGGCCACCGCGGCGGTCGTGTCGGTGGTCGCGGACAGCAGCCCGGCCGCCACGGCCTCCTTCAGCTTGACGTCGAGGTCGGTCTCGCCGGGAAAGGGCACCGCACCGTCGTTGACCAGGCTCACGACCCGCTCGGAGACGTCGGCGCCGATGACCTCATGGCCCTTGGCGGCGAACTGCACCGCGAGCGGAAGGCCGATCTTTCCCAGGGCTACCACACAGATCTTCATGCTGTCTTTCTTCCTCAAGGTCAACACGGCCGCAAACGGCGGATGAGCTGGTCCATCCTGACAGGGGCCGGGCTCGGCGGCAAACGGCCGGTGGCTGCTGCCGACCCGCGCACCAGCAACGTCCTTGGATTCCGCTGGAGTCTACGGTATGGCCCTGGGCGGGTCCGATGTCCGCAGGCAGCGCAGCGGGTGGTTCAGCTCCCGGCGGCGGGACGTCCCGGCACCAGCCTGGTGTAGATGCCGTCCAGGACCTGGGCCTGTGCCTCCCAGGTCCAGTTCTCCAGCAGGCTGGGTTTGTCGTAGGCGGCCCGGTAGCGCTGCGGATCCGCCAGCACCTCGCGGACCGCCCGCACGTAGTCGGCGAGATCCTCGGCGCGGAAGACCTCGCCTTGGCCCGTCGCGCGGGTGGTTTCGGCCATCATGCGCACATCGCTGACCACCAGCGGCAGCCGGGCGTGCGAATACTCGAAGAACTTCGTGATCAGCGCGATCTCGTGGTTGGGGTAGTGCAGGATCGGGATCACGCCGACGTCGGCTCCCGCGAGGAATCGCACGACATGCTGGTGGTGCACGTACGGCAGGGCGTGCACCCGGTCGGCGACGCCGAGTTCCTGGGCGCGCGCCTTGAGCTGCTGCAGGTACGGCGCGTTGGGCCTGGGCACGACGAAGACCGCGTGAACTCCGGGCAGTTGCGGCAGCGCCTCCACCATGATGCCCAGGCCGCGCTGCGGAGCGGCGGCGCCGCTGTAGACGGCGACGGGGGCGGCCGGGTCGATGCCGCACGACTCGCGCAGCCCGGTCGGCACCTCCTCGGCGGATCCAGGCTCGTCGCCGCCCGGCGCGTTGAGCACCACCTCGGGCAGCCGCGGCAGCTTGTGCTCCCGCTGCAGCAGCTCGGCGAGGCCCTCCGACACCGTCACCACGGCGTCGGCATACGGGGCGTAGGTGCGCTCGTGCGCGAGCTGTGCCGGGTGCCAGCGCGGATTGTTCATCCAGGGGTTGATGCCGGGCAGGAACTCGTGCGCGTCCCAGACGAGCTTCACCGGGTGGCCCGAGGCGCGCAGCCGCCGGGCCGCACGCGCGCCGACGCCCAGCATCCGGAAGTCGTTGGCGTGGATCAGATCGGGCCGCAGGGAGTCGATGACGTGGCCGAAGGCGACCTCGAACGCCCAGAGCTGCGGGTCGAGCCGGCGCCAGGCGCTGTCGCCGAGCACGTTCTTGTACACGACCAGGGCCGTGTTGTCCCAGCCGCGCCGGACCCCGCGACCGACCTTCTCACCGGCCGTGCGGATGCCGTCCAGCCGCCGCTTCTTCGGCGGGGCGGGGGGAGCGGCGGCGACGGGCGCTGCGGCGGGAGCGGCGGCCGGCACGGCGGCGGACGGCGTCGCGCCGCGCAGGCGGCGCTTCGCGCCGGAGGCCTTGCGGCGCACCCAGCCGTTGGCCCGCTGGCTGAACTTGCGCGGCATCGGCACCAGGCGCACGTCGGCCTCGCCGAGCTTCCAGGTCACCGTCTTCAGGCCGGGCGCCACGCCCAGGAGCACGACCTCCCAGCCGGCGTCGGCGGCGGAGCGAGCCTGCTTCTGCACCCGCGAGTCGCCCTTGACGCCGTTGTCGACCAGCATCACCACCCGGCCCCGGAAAGCTCCGTTGCGCGCCACGCCCTGCTCCATGATCGCCCTCGCCACCGCATCGCCTACAGGCCGCTGACGAGTGTAGGTTAACCGCCCTTCCGGCCAGCACGGGTGCGAGTGGATCAGGCGGTCCAGGCCGGGCGGAATGCCGGTACAGTCCGGTTTTTCGTGATCGACATCTCTGGTCGCCCGGCCGACCGGCCCATAGGATGCACCGGTGCAAACTCCCCTCGTCGATGCCTCGCCGGTCGCCACCCCCGCGCCGGTGGAGCGTGTGGCCACTCGGAACCACGGTCTCGATGCCCTGCGCGTCGCCGCCATCCTCGGCGTCGTGGCGATCCACGTCTTCGGCCTGATAGTCGGCAACGACGATCTGCGCGGCACCCTGCCGTGGTGGATCGCGACCGCCATCGACATGGGGGCCGTCTGGTGCGTGCCGGTCTTCATCATGATCAGCGGGGCGCTCGTCCTCGCCCCCCGGGCGCACGCCGCCGGACCGGCCCACTTCTACCGCAAGCGGTTCGCCCGGATCCTGCCCGCGCTGGTGTTCTGGCACCTGGTCTACCTGGTGCTGGTGCGCATGATGATCCAGGGCGAGCGCCCCGGTCTGGGCCGGCTGGCCATCAACGTCATCGACGGCAAGGTCTACACCGCGCTCTACTTCCTCTGGCTGATCGCCGGGCTGTACGTGATCGCGCCGGTGCTGGCCGCGTTCCTCAAGGACGGCGGCGACCGCCGGGCGCGGATCACCGCGGGTGTGGCCGTGTTCTGGACCGTGGTGGCGTACATGATCCCCGGGGTGACCCAGCTGCTCAACCAGAGCCGGGGCATCTCGCTGGGCGCCTGGAACCGCTGGTTCCCCTACGTCGGCTTCTTCCTGGCCGGCTGGGCGCTGCGCAACGTGCTGCTGAGCCGGCGCGGCATCGCGCTGGCCGCAGTGGTGGCCCTGGTGCTGCAGGCCGAGGTCGTCTGGCAGTACGGCATCCGCCCCGAGTACCCGTGGCTGCAGGCCCTGCTGCCGGTCAACGCCAGCGGCCTGGTCACCACGATCGTCTCCGGCCTGCTGTTCGTCATCGCCGTGAGCCTGGGCGCGCGCTGGACGCTGTCCGAACGCGCGGGCGACGGGCTCCGCAAACTCTCCGACGCGACGTTCGGCGTCTTCCTGGTGCACCTTCTCGTGCTCAGGGTCCTGCAACTGCTGGTGCCGGAGATCGGGCAGGGCACGTCGCTGGCGTTGACGGCCGGGGCGTACGCGGTGGTGGTGGTGGTCTCGTTCGTGCTGTCGCACCTGGCCGGGAAGGTGCCGTACCTGCGCACGGTGGTGTGAGCGCGACGCGGCCCGGGGGCAGAGGTGCCACCGGGCCGCGTCGTTTCCATCGGAGAGCTAGCGCAGGAAGGTCGCCAGCGCGGCGGCGGTGCGCCGCCCGTCGTGGACCTCCCGCGCGAACCGGGCTGAGGCCGCACCGATCCGGGCCGTGCCGGCCGGGTCGTTCAGCATCGACTCCAGCACGCTGACCAGGTTGTTCGGGTTGGCCGAGACGATCGGCAGGTCGGGGCCCACCGCCTGGGACACCCGCTCGCTGATGTAGGCGACCACCGGCTTGCCGGCGGCCATCGCCTCGCAGCCGAGCGTGCCGTAGGCGCCCGTGGTGAACTGGTCGAGCACGATGTCGGACTCCTGGACCAGGTCCTTCATCTGCTCCCAGGGGATGCCCTCGGCGAGCCGCAGGTCGATGACGCCGCGTTTGTGCATCCGGGTGAGGCTGGGCAGGATCCGGTCCGTGCCCTTGGTCCAGCGCTTGGACGGCGCGTGCATCACGATGGGCCGCTTGCGCTCCATCACCGGCCGGTCGCACGCCCACAGGTCGATGTTGATGACCAGCGGCGCCCAGGTCGCCGTCGGCAGATCCTCGACCAGGTCGGGCGTGGTGACGAACAGCGGCAGCCCGCACGACTCGGCGATCTTCCGGTTGCGCTCGGCACGCTTGGCGAGCTGGGCGGCGATGCCGGCCGGCGCGTCGCGGAACAGCGAGAACTCGTGGTTCTTCAGGTGCCGGCGCGGGTCGCGGATCTCGCTGCCGTGGGCGAGGACGGCCACCTGCACCCCGGCCCGGCCGAGCATGGCGAGGTCGCCCTCGATGGTGGTGCCGTTGAGGTGCCCGAAGACCGGCATGAACGCGTCGACCAGCACGTGCGTGTAGCGGCCGAGCACCCGGTGGATCTGCTGCGACTGCACGTTGAAGTCGGCCAGGCGGTTCGCGTCGATGTAGACGTTGGCCGGGAAGCCGAACGACTCCGGCTGGCGGATCATCACGACCTCGGCCGATACGTCGGTCATCTCCCGGCAGATCGCCTTGGCGAAGGCCGCGCCCTGCCCGGCGTAGTTGGCCGGGCCGAGACCCAGCCGGACCCTGGTGTCCCCGATCTCCCGCCAGTCGCCGACCAGCAGCGGATCCACCGGCGGCGGATCCTCCTGCACGTCCCACGGGATGTCGGCGGGCACGGTGGGCACCCGCGCCGACAGGCTGCGGTACAGGCCCAGCAGCGCCTTGCTCTGGTGCTCCCAGGACAGATCGTCGAGGATCTCCTCGCTGATCCGTGCGGAAAGCGCCGCACGCTGCTGGTACGCCTTCTCGGCGGCCACCGCGAAGGCATCGACGTCCTCGGACGGGAACACCTCGCCGATGCCGTGCTCCTCGACGAACGCGCGGACCACCTTGACGTCGCTGGTGACCAGCGGCAGCCCGGCGTGCAGGTATTCCGAGATCTTGGTGGGCAGCGAGATCTCGGTGTTGGGCACCCGCCGGAACGGGATCACACCGAGGTCGGCCGAGCTCAGATAGGCGGCCACCTCGTGCTGCGGCACGTAGGGCAGCAGGTGGATGCGGTCCCGCACGCCCAGCGTCTCGGCCTGCAGGAGCAGCTGCTTGAGCAGCGGGTTGGTCCGGCCCACCACCAGCGCGAGGTGGTAGCCGGGCAGCTTCGGCATCGCGGCGACGACGGTGTCCAGGCCGCGCTCCTTGCCCAGCCATCCGGCGTACACCATGAGCGGCACGTCGTCGGCGAGGTTGCACAGCGCGCGGACGGACAGGCTCTTCTCACTGGTCGGGGCGATGATCTCGCGTACCGGTGAGTTGCCCACCACCACGGGGCTGGTCGGGAGCTGGTAGTCGTCTTGCAGCATCTGCGCCAGTTGCGTCGAGACCGTCACCACGGCGTCGGCCGCGGAGATGAACTCGCGCTCGGCACTGGTGTACGCGCTGGCCTGCTGCCGGGTCGGCCACTGCACGCCGCGGATGTACTCGTGGGCGTCGTAGATCCACGAGCAGGCCAGCCCGCGGGCCCTGAGCCGCTCGACACAGTGCGCGGCGATGACGATGGTCGCGATGTCGTTCGCGTGGATCAGGTCCGGCTCGAGTTCGTCGATCACCGGCCCGAACGTCTTGTCGAGCGATGCCAGCTGGGGCCAATCGCGGCGCCAGTCGCCGGACGGCGCGACCCGGGAGGTGCGGCGCGCGCGCAGCTCGCGGACCTCGTGGCGCACCTTGCCCACCACACGGCGGGCGAAGCGCATGCTCAGGTCGCCGACGAGGCCGATCCCGCGCGCGCGGGACCGGTTGTCGGCGTCCTTGCCGGTCTGGGCGAGCCGGTCCGCGGTGCGGCCCAGGCGGCTCTGCGACTTCGGCTTGGCCGCCGGCACGCGGATCACCTTCAGCCGGCCCATGGTCGTCTTCTCGAGGACGTGGGCATCGGTGCTACCCACCACCGTGACGTCCCAGCCGTCCCGTGCCGCGGCGATTGCCGTCTTCTGGACCCGCGAATCTCCTCTGATGTCGTTGGCGACGACCACGACCAGCCGCGGCTGCCTGACCTGGGATGTCATTCGGTCCTCCGTGAGCAGGAAATCATCAAGCCGATGGCCCGCCAACGCAGCCCTGACGGGCGGTTCGCTGGTGGGCCATCGGCATCACTGTCGTTCAGCCAGTGGATTCACGCCACCGGTTACATGTTCTCCGGAAGTACGACTGTTGACTTGGTCTTTGCCGACTGGAGCACCGCCGAGGCCACCTCGACCGTACGCAGGCCCTGTCGCAGGGTCACGATGTCGCTGGGCTTGCCCTCCACCGCGTCGCGGAAGCGCTCGTGCTCGACGAGCAGCGGCTCCCGCTTCGGGATGGCGAATCGGATCATGTCACCCTCGGCCACGCCGCGGAAGGAGCGCAGCGCCTCCCACTCGGTGGTGATCGCGCCGTTGGCGTAGAAGGTCAGGTCAGCGGTGAGCGTGTCGGCGACGAAGCAGCCCTTCTCACCGGTGATCACCGTGGACCGCTCCTTGAGCGGGCTCAGCCAGTTCACCAGGTGGTTGACCATGGAGCCGTCGGCGAGCTGTCCCACCGCGGCGACCATGTCCTCGTGCGGGCGGCCGCTGCGGAACACCGTGTGCGCCGACACCGAGACGTACGACTGGCCGGTGACCCAGCTGGTCAGGTCGATGTCGTGGGTGGCCAGGTCCATCACCACGCCGACGTCGGCGATGCGGTGCGGGAACGGGCCCTGCCGGCGGGTGACCACCTGGAAGACCTCGCCCAGGTCGCCGGCCTCCAGCCGGGACCGCAGGTTCTGCAGCGCCGGGTTGTAGCGCTCGATGTGCCCGACGCCCGCGACCAGGCCGGCCTTCTCGAACGCGTCGACCAGCCGGCGGGCGCCGTCGATCGACGGGGCCAGCGGCTTCTCGATCAGCGCGCAGATGCCGTTGGCGGCCAGCTCGAGGCCGACCTCCTCGTGCAGCGCCGTCGGGCAGGCGATCACCGCGTAGTCGATGCCCAGCGCGATGAGCTCGGCGACCGTGGGGACCACGGGCGCCCGGAGCGTGCCGGTGCTGTCGCCCATCGGGTCGACGACCCCGACCAGCTCGACGCCGGCCAGGTTTGACAGCACGCGGGCGTGGTTGCGGCCCATCGCGCCGAGCCCGATGAGGCCGGCGCGCAGCTTGCGTTCGGTGCTCACAGCTTGCCCGCCACGGTGTTCACGCCGTCGGCGATGTACTCCAGCTCCTCCGCCGTCAGCGACGGGAAGACCGGCAGCGACAGCACCTCGGCGGCGGCCTTCTCGGTCTCCGGCAGGTCCCACGCCGGGTTGACCTTGCCCTCGGCGGTCAGGTACGGCTTGAGGCGGTGGATCGGCGTCGGGTAGTACACCGCGCTGCCGATGCCCTTCTCGGTCAGGCCCTGCTGCACCGCGTCGCGGTTACCGCCCTGCACCCGGACCGTGTACTGGTGGTACACGTGCTTGGCGTTGTCCGCGACCGGCGGGGTCACCACGGCGGTGATCCGCGAGTCGAGGAACTTGGCGTTGGCCTGGCGCTGCTCGGTCCACTGCGGGAGCTGCTTGAACTGCTCCCGGCCGACCGCCGCGGCGACGTCGGTGAGCCGCATGTTCGCGCCGACGATCTCGTTGGCGTATCGCTGCTCCATGCCCTGGTTGCGCAGCAGGCGCAGGGTGCGGGCGAACTCGGCGTCGGCGGTGGTGATCATGCCGCCTTCGAGCGAGTGCATGTTCTTGGTGGGGTAGAAGCTGAACGTGCCGGCGATGCCGAACGCGCCCACGGGGGTGCCGTTGAGCGCGGCGCCGTGCGCCTGGCAGGCGTCCTCCAGGACGGCCAGGCCGTGCCGCTGCGCCAGCTCCATGATCCGGTCCATCGCGGCGGGGTGGCCGTACAGGTGCACCGGCATGATCGCCACGGTGCGGGGGGTGATCGCGGCGGCGGCGGCGTCGGGGTCCAGGCAGAAGCTGCCGGGCTCGATGTCGGCGAAGACCGGCTCGGCGCCGACCAGGCGGACCGCGTTGGCGGAGGCGGCGAAGGAGAACGACGGCACGATGACCTCGTCACCGGGACCGACGCCCATCGCGATCAGCGCCAGGTGCAGGGCGGACGTGCCCGAGTTCACCGCGACGCTGTGACGGCCGTCCACCAGGGTCGAGAACTCGTCCTCGAACGCCTTGACCTCCGGGCCCTGTACGACCATGCCGCTGCGCAGGACGCGCACGGCGGCTTCGATCTCGGCCTCACCGATCACCGGTCGTGCCGGGGGGATGGGCTTTCCGTTCAAGGGGTCCTCCTCGTTTCCTTTGCCGTGCTGTTCAACGGACCCGTACCGATGGCGAATCCGATTCTATATTCGCTGGTGAGACTCATTTGGCGGTGCTGAATTCCTCATAAGCGGCGAGCACCTCGTCGGTCGGCCCGTCCATCCGGATCACGCCCGACTCCAGCCAGATCGTCCGCTCGCAGGTGTCGCGAACGGAGCTGAGGGAGTGGCTGACCAGGAAGACCGTACCCGCGCCGGCCCGCAGTTCGCGGACGCGGTCCTCGCTGCGCTTGCGGAACTTGGCGTCACCGGTGGCCAGCGCCTCGTCGATGAGCAGCACCTCGTGCTTCTTGGCCGCCGCGATCGAGAACCGCAGGCGGGCCCCCATGCCGGAGGAGTACGTGCGCATGGGCAGCGAGCTGAAGTCGCCGCGCTCGTTGATGCCGGAGAAGTCGATAATCTCCTGCGTCTTGGTGCGCACCTCGCCCTTGGGCATGCCCATCGCCAGGCAGCCCAGCACCACGTTGCGCTCGCCGGACAGGTCGGCCATCATGGCCGCGTTTACGCCGAGCAGCGAGGGCTGGCCCTTGGTGTAGACCGCGCCCTTGGTCGCCGGGAGCAGCCCGGCGATCGCCCGCAGCAGGGTGGACTTGCCCGAGCCGTTGGTGCCGATCAGGCCGACGGCCTCGCCCTCGTGGGCGACGAAGCTGACGCCCTTGACCGCGTGCACCTCGCGCACGGTCGCCGACGGCCCGCGCGAGGCGATGCGGCGCAGCGCGCCCAGCGGAGAGTTGTCCTTCGCCGCGCCGTGCACCCGGTAGACGATGTGCACGTCGTCCACGACGACGGTGGGAACCCGGGTCTCAGCCACGGCCGTACTCCTTCTCGCCACGCCAGAAGTAGAAGAAACCGAGCGCGCCCATCACGACCGCCCAGCCGAGGGCGACGAGCCACATCGACTCGACCGAGAAGTGGGACGGCGGGGTGGTCGTGATCAGCGCCTCGCGGGCCAGCTCGATGAAGACCAGCATCGGGTTGAGGTGCAGCAGGGTGGAGGCCCAGGTCGGCATGTTGTCGGTCGCGGTGGTCAGGCTGTAGAACACGCCCGAGCCGTACAGCCAGGTGCGCAGCACGAACGGCATGATCTGCTTCAGGTCGACGATCTTCGAGCCCAGCCGGGCCAGCAGCATGGCCAGGCCGCCGCTGAAGATGGTCTGCAGGAGCAGCAGCGGGATCAGGGTGAGCCAGGCCAGCCGCGGCGGCTCGCCGGTGACCAGCACGATCGCGATCAGCACCGCCATCGAGGCCAGCAGCTGCTGCAGCTGGGTGATGGTGACCGACAGCGGCAGGCTGGCCCGGGGGAACTGCAGCGCCCGGATCATGTTCAGGTTGGCGGTGATGGACACCGTTCCGGCCGAGGCCACCGCCGACGTGTAGCCGAAGATGAAGATGCCGCAGCACAGGTAGGCGACGAAGTTCTCGATGCGGTCGCTGGTGCCCAGGATCACGCCGAAGATGAGGTAGTAGACCGCGGCGTTGGTGAGCGGGGTCAGTACGTGCCAGAGCTGCCCGAGCCGTGCTGTGGTCAGCGTCGCGACGTTGCGTGCGTTCGCGAACGCGACGATGAAGTGCCGGTAGGCCCACAGCGAGCGGATGTACTCGCGGACGCCCGGCCGCTCACCCGCGGCGCGCAGGCCGTAACGGGCCGCGAGCTGGGCTGGTGCGACGGTGGGATAAGGCTCTGTCACCACAGCTTCTGCCATGGTACGGGCTCCGATCTCCAGACTGGGGATGAGTGGCGGTCACACACGGTAGCCGACGTCGAGGAAGAGACGCCACCGTATCGACGTAAACGTGATGCTAGTCGGCCGCGCGTCGCGACGCAACCGTTGCGTCGCTGCGCTATCGTATGCACGTGCTGGCAGAGAGTAGGCGCGTCCCCGCGGGGGCGGCCGTGTTGAGAGGGGATATCACCGAGGCGATCCAGGCCGCGGTGGTGGAGGAACTCGCCCAGGTCGGCTACGGCCGGCTGTCGATCGAGGCGGTGGCCCGGCGCGCCGGTGTGGCGAAGACGGCCGTGTACCGCCGGTGGGGCTCCAAGCTCGAGATGGTGCTGGAGATCGTGTCCGGCCTCGCGGGCCAGAAGCTGCCGCTGCCCGACACGGGGACCCTGCGGGGCGACCTCATGATCCTTCTGCAGATCCTGACCCGGGCGCTGCGGCACCCGCTGGCCTCGCAGGTGATCCCGGACCTGCTGGCCGAGGCGGCCCGCAACCCGCAGATCGGTGAGAAGCTGCAGCAGGCGCTGCGGGCCAACCAGCACGAGATCGGGGCGCTGCTGATCGGCCGCGCCGTCGAACGCGGCGAACTGCCCGCGGACACCGATCCCGACCTGGCGGTGGACCTGATCGTCGGCCCGGTGTACTGGCACCTCGCGGTGACCCGCAACCCGGTGCCGGCCGACTACGTGCCGCGCCTGGTGTCGGCGATCATCGCGGGCCTGACCGGCTGATCCGGGCGCGCCGTGTGCCGCCGGCCACTGTCGTGGGCGGCGGCACACGGCGCGGGCTGTCATGCTCCGGCCGCCGTCACAGGTCGGCGGGCCGCTCCGCGTCGCGGGACACGATCTGGCCCTTCTCGTCGACCCAGCCCAGGTGCCGGGCGGGGTTGCCGGCGACCAACTGGTTCGGCGCGACGTTCTTGGTGACCACGGAACCGGCCGCGACCATGGCGTGCTCGCCGATCACGGTGCCGCAGACGATGGTGGCGTTGGCGCCGAGCGAGGCGCCGCGCTTGATCAGCGTCGGGGTGATCTGCCAGTCCGGGTTCTGCGCGCGCGGCCGCAGGTCGTTGGTGAACACCACGCACGGGCCGACGAAGACCTCGTCCTCGATGGTGACGCCGTGGTAGACCGACACGTTGTTCTGGACCTTCACGAGGTCGCCGATCACGACGTTGGCGTCGACGTACACGTTGCGCCCGATCACGCAGCCGGCGCCGATGGTCGCGCTGTTGCGCACGTGCGCCAGGTGCCAGATCTTGGTGCCGGCGCCGACCTGGGCGCCTTCCTCGACATCGGCGCTGGGGTGCACGAAAACGGGGGGAGTGGAGGGGTTGCCAGTCATTGTCGACCACCGTGTTCCGGGGCGCTCCGCGCCGGGTTTGGGCTGCTGGCGCAGCCGGACGCGTACGAGATTAACCCGTGCGGACCCCGTCGCGGACAGGGGTCGCCGCAGGTGGTCCGGTCAGTTTCCGCCGCGGTCGACCTGGACCACGACCTGGCTGTCGGTGATCTCGGTGACCTTCACGGTGAAGTCGCCGACGGTCACGCCGTCGCCGCGCTGCACGGTGACCTCCTGACCGGCCACCTTCAGGGTCACCGAGTCCTGGTTCGCGCTGACGAGCTGCACCTCGACGCCGAGAATGGAGATCTTGGCGTTGGTGACGTTGCGCTCGAACGTGATCGTGCAGCCGGTCGTGCTGCAGGTGCTGGTCGCGCCCTCACCGCTGCAGCCGGCCAGCGCACCGCCGGTGAGCGCCACCGCCAGCGCCGCGGTGGCGATGAGACGACTCGTCCTCCGTGCGAACATTAAGCGATCATAAACCCTTCGGGACGGGGGAACGGCGATGATTGACCAGATTGTGGACATTCTGCGCGAGACCGCCGAGGCGGTGGTCCTGCCGCGGTTCCGCAACCTGGCCGATGGGGAGATCATCGAGAAAAGCCCCGGCGACCTCGTCACGATCGCCGACCGCGAGTCCGAAGTCATGCTGACCGCGAAGCTGGCGGCACTGCTGCCCGGCTCGCTGGTGGTCGGCGAGGAGGCCGTCGCGGCAGACCCGCAGGTGCTGGCGCGGCTGGACGACGACGGCGCGGTGTGGCTGATCGACCCCATCGACGGCACCGGCAACTTCGCGAGCGGGCAGGAGCCCTTCGGCATGATGGTCGCCCTGATGCGCGGCGGCGTGCCGGTGCTCGCGGTGATCTACGAGCCGGTCCCGGGGACCATTGCTGCGGCCGAGGCCGGTTCCGGCTCCTACGTCGACGGCGTGCGGATGGTGCTCGACCACACCCCCGTGGACGCGGAGCAGCTGCGCGGCGCGGTGATGACCAAATACCTGCCGCCGGAGCTGCGCGAGCAGGTGGTGTCCCGGCTGCCGAACCTGTCCGAGGCGATCCCCGGGCTGCGCTGCGCCGCCCGGGAGTATCCGGAGCTGCTGCGCCAGACACGGCACTTCGCGCTGTTCTGGCGGGCCAAGCCGTGGGACCACGCCCCGGGGGCGCTGCTGATGCGCGAGGCGGGTGGGGTCGTCCGGCACTTCGACGGCGCGGACTACGACCCGGTGCACCCGCGCAACGGGCTCGTCGTGTGTCGTGACGATGCGGTGTTTGGGCTGGTACGGAGCGTGTTACTGGCATGAGCAACTTTCGGTTCGGCGTGGCGCTGCGGTAATCTGCGTCGCGGCCGTACGTCTGCGGGTGCCCCCGACACCCGTGGCGGCCGCCGCCGCGCGCACCTCCAGCCCCTTCCCTTCGCGGCGTGAGACGGAAGGATCCACGTCCGTGACCCTGACGGTGCGCCCTCGGCGCCGTTTCGTGCCGGCCATCGCCGCCGCCGTGGCGGTGGTGTTCCTGGTGACGTCGTTCCCTGCCGCCGCGAACGCCGAGCCCAACGAGATCTCCTCGACCAAGATCGCACAGCTGCGGCAGACCCTGGAGAGCGCCGCCGGTCAGTACCTGGAGGCCGACGGACTGCTCACGAAGGCCAAGACCGAGCAGGCCGCCCTCAACAAGTCGCTGGTCCTCGCGGAGAACCGCTACCTGCGGGCCAAGACCGGGGTGCAGAAGTACGCCGCCGAGGCATACAAGGCCGGCCGCCTGGGCGTCATCGGCGTCATGCTGAACGCCAACTCGCCCGACGACTTCATGGCCCGCTCCGCCGCGTTCGAGAAGATGACGGCCCGCGACGAGGCGAAGATCAGTGAGCTGGTCGCGGCCCGCAAGGAGATCGACACGACCAAGGCCGAGATCGACGCGCGGGTCCGCGAGCAGAACAAGCAGCTCGCCGAGATGAAGAAGCTGCGCGCGGCGACCGAGCGGGCGCTGTCGGCCGTCGGCGGTTACTCCATCAACGGCTGGGTCGACCCGTACGCGCCGACCGCCGCCCCGGCCAAGCGCAACGCCGACGGCAGCTGGCCCTCGCAGGGCTGCACCGTGGACGACCCGACCCCGGCCAACGGCTGCATCACGCCGCGCACGCTGCACGCCCTGCAGCAGGCGCAGCGGTGGTTCCACTACTACGTCTCCTGCTACCGCTCCGGCGACATGTACGAGCACCCGAAGGGCCGCGCCTGCGACTTCTCCTCGGAGCCGGACGGGTTCAAGAACTTCACATCCAAGGGCGAGAACAGGCTCTACGGCGACAAGCTGGCCTCCTTCTTCGTGAAGAACGCCAGCCGGCTCGGCGTCATGTACGTGATCTGGTATTGCAAGATCTGGCTGGCCGGATCGGGCTGGAAGACCTACCGCTCGGCGGGCGGCAAGTGCGGCGACGACCCGGCCGGCGACCACACCAACCATGTCCATCTGTCCGTGCTCTAGCTGCGCGCTACACCGCCTGGGCGGTCGTTGTGGGTTCCGCCCACATGGCCGCCTGTGAGGTGTCTCTCTAGCGTGGTCCGCGACCCCGAGGTGACTCGCTCCGGCAACACCGCATTAACAAGAGCGACCTCGCGGCATCGACAGATCACTCAATGAGGAGATGCAGTGAGCGAGCGCAGACTGCACGTATTTGCCGAGAATGCCGGTCTCTCCCGGCGCGTGTTCGTTGCCTCGACGGTCGCCGCCGCGTTGCTGGCCGCCGCCGGTTGCAGCAGCCCGCAGGAGGCCGCGCAGGGCACGGGTGGCGACGGGGCACCGGTCAAGGTCGGCCTGGTCTACTCCCAGTCCGGCGCCCTGGCCAGCTACGGCAAGCAGTACATCGACGGCTTCAAGGCCGGTCTGGCCCAGGCCACCAACGGCACCAACAAGGTCAACGGCCGGGCGATCGAGCTGCTGGAGGCCGACGACGCCGGTGACCCGGCGAAGGCCGTCTCCGCGGCGAAGGACTTCATCGGCAAGGGCGTCAAGATCCTCGCCGGGTCCGCCTCCTCGGGCGTCGCGCTGCAGGTCGCGCCGGTCGCCGCGCAGGACAAGGTGCTGTTCATCTCCGGTCCCGCCGCCACCGACGGCGTCACCGGAGTGAACCGCTACACGTTCCGCTCCGGCCGGCAGTCGTACCAGGACGTGCTGGCCGCGAAGTCGTTCATCGGCGACGCCAAGGACAAGAAGGTCGTCGTCTTCGCCCAGGACAGCGCGTTCGGCAAGGCCAACGAGGCCGCGGTGACCGCGGTCATCGGCGGCGCGGGCGCGAAGGTGTCGGCGATCCTGGTCCCGGCCAGCGCGACGGACTTCACGCCGTTCGCCAGCCAGGTCAACGCCGCCAAGCCGGACCTGCTCTTCGTGGCCTGGGCGGGCACCACCGCCACCGCCATGTGGGGCGCGCTGGACCAGCAGGGCGTGCTCGGCAGCACCACCGTGGTGACCGGTCTGGACCAGAAGGCGTCATACCCGGTGTTCGGCGCGGCCGGCGAGAAGATCTCCTTCCTGTCGCACTACTTCGACGGCGCGACCAGCAACGACGCCGCCAAGGCGGCGAGCGCGAAGATCACCGGCGGGCTCGACCTGTTCAGCCCGGACGGCTTCAACGCCGCGCAGATGGTGGTGCGGGCGATCGCCGAGGGCGGCGACGACGTCGAGAAGATGGTCGGCGCGCTGGAGGGCTGGAGCTTCGACGGGGTCAAGGGCAAGATGACCATCCGCAAGGAGGACCACGCCATGATCCAGCCGATGTTCCAGGTCAAGCTCGTGGGTTCCGGCGCGGCCGCCAAGCCGCAGCTGGTCAAGGAGCTGGCCCCGGAAGAGGTCACCCCGCCCGCCGTAGCGATGAAGTGATCGTGGACCACCCCGTCACGGGTACGACCGAGGCTCCGTCCGCGCCGCAGCAGCGGCCCGGCCGGGGCCTCGGCTCCCAACAAGCCCCCGCCGTACTGGCCACCGACGCGCTGACCTGGCGAATCGGCGAGGTCGCCATCGTCGACGGCGTGTCCCTGCAGCTGTTTCCCGGCGAGTTCCTCGGCGTGATCGGCCCCAACGGGGCCGGCAAGACGTCGCTGTTCAACCTCATCTCGGGCCTGCGCGCGGTCACCGCCGGCCGGGTGCTGCTGCACGGCGCGGACATCACCGCGCTGGCCACGCACCGCCGGGCGCAGCGCGGCCTGGGCCGCACCTTCCAGTCCTCGTCGGTCTTCGGCAGCCTGTCGGTACGCGAGAACGTTCGGCTCGCGGTGCAGGCCCACCGCGGCGGCTCGATGGCCCTGTGGCGGCGCGCCGCCACCTACCGCGAGATCGCCGAACGCGCCGACGAGTGCCTGGCCGTCGTCGGGCTCGGCGCGCGCGGCGACGCGCTCGCGGGCACGCTGGCCCACGGCGAGAAGCGCAAGCTGGAGATCGCGCTGCTGCTGGCGGGCGAGCCGTCGGTGCTGCTGCTCGACGAGCCGATGGCCGGGGTGTCCGCGGAGGACGTGCCTGAGCTGGTCGAGGTGATCAGGGACCTGACCGCCCACAGTGGTCGCAGCGTGCTCATGGTGGAACACCACATGGACGTGATCCTCGAACTGGCCGACCGCATCGCCGTCATGCACCACGGCGCGCTGCTGGCCTGTGACACCCCCGACGCGGTGATGGCCAACGCCACCGTGCAGGAGGCATACCTGGGGGAGGGCTTGTGAAGGCCGAGGAGCGAGCCGGCGAGCCCGGCATGCCGAGCACCGGCCGCACGGTGACGGCGGATCCGGCGGCAGCCGCGGGTGCCGCGAGCCTGCTGCACGTGGAGAACCTGTCCGTGCGCATCGCCGGGCTGCACATCCTGCAGGGCGTGTCGTTCGACGTCGCGTCGTCGGGCGTGACCGTGCTGCTGGGACGCAACGGGGTGGGCAAGTCGACCACCCTGCGCGCGATCCTGGGGCTGACCCCGCGCAACGGCGCGGCGACCGGCTCGATCCGGCTGGGTGCCGACGAGATCCTCGGCAAGCCGACCCACGCCCTGGTCAAGGCCGGGCTGGGCTTCGTGCCGGAGGACCGGTGCGTGTTCGCCGGGCTGACCGTCGCGGAGAACCTGCGGCTGGCCGAGCGCACCGACACCCCGGACTACGACCTCGTCTTCGGGCTGTTCCCCGAGCTGTCCAAGCGGGCCAAGCAGCGGGCTGGCTCGCTGTCCGGCGGGCAGCAGCAGATGCTGTCGCTGGGCCGGGTGCTGCTCAACCCCAACAAACTGCTGCTGATCGACGAGCCGACGAAGGGTCTCGCGCCGAAGGTGGTCACCGAGGTGGCCGAGGCGCTGGAGCGGGCCGCGCAGGCGGTGCCGGTGCTGCTCGTCGAGCAGAACCTCGCCGTCGTACGCAGGCTCGCCGGCGACGCCGTCGTCATCGCCGCGGGCCAGGTCGCCTGGACCGGGCCGGGCGAGCGGCTGCTGGCCGACCCGGCGCTCACCAAGTCTCTGCTGGCCGTCAACGCTGCCGGGGGGCACTGATGTCGACGATCGTCCTGATGACCGTCACCGGGCTCGGCCTGGCGGCGCTGTACTTCCTCGTCGCGTCGGGCCTGTCGCTCGTGTTCGGGCTCGCCGACGTGCTCAACTTCGCGCACGGGCTGTTCCTGTCCGTCGGCGCGTACGCCACCTGGTGGGCCGCGGGCAACCTGCCCGGCGCGGGCCCCGACGGGTGGGGCTTCGTGCTCGCCGTGCTGTTCGGCGTGGTGGCCGGAACCGTGGTCGCGGCGCTGGTCGAGCTGGTCATGATCCGGCCGCTGTACTCGCGCACCATCGAGCAGGTCCTGGTCACCGTCGGCCTGTCGCTGGCCGGAGTGGCCGCGCTGCAGGCGGGCTTCGGCGCGGACCCGCGCCCGTTCCCGCGCCCTGCGTGGACCCAGCAGGTGGTCACCCTCGCCGGAGCCCGGGTGCCGCTGGACCGGCTGCTGCTGATCGTCGCCGCCCTGGTCGTGCTCGGCCTGCTGCTGGCCTTCCTGCGCTGGACCCGGTACGGCCTGATCATCCGAGCGGGGGTGGAGAACCGGGAGATGGTCACCGCGCTCGGCATCGACGTGCGCAAGGCGTTCACCCTGGTCTTCGCCATCGGCGGAGCCGCCGCGGCGCTCGCGGGCGCACTGTCCGGGGTGTACTTCGGCAGCGTCTCGCCGACCAGCGGGGCCTCGCTGCTGATCTTCGCGTTCATCGTCGTCGTGATCGGCGGCATGGGCTCGGTGCTGGGCTCGGCGGTCGCCGCGGTCGCGGTCGGCCTGCTCCAGCAGTTCGTCAACTACTACGGCACCTCGGGCGCCGGAGACATCTGCGTGGTCGCGCTGCTTGCCGTCGTGCTGCTGTGGCGTCCCGCGGGCCTGGCCGGAAAGGCGGCGACCGCATGACCACGACCCCGCTCACGCTGCTCAAGCGGTACTGGCCGGTGGCGGCGTTCGTGGCGCTGGCGCTGCTGCCGTACAGCGGGATCACCATTCCCGGGCTGTTCGACGGGCCGCTCAACTCGCCCGGGGCACTGCAGGTGCTCGCGCTGTGCCTGGTCTTCGGCGGCCTCGCGGCCGGCTACGACCTGCTGTTCGGGCGCACCGGGCTGCTCTCCTTCGGGCACGCGCTCTACTTCGCGCTCGGCGTCTACGGCACCGACATCCTCGTCACCAAGTACGGCTACCCGCTGCCGCTGGCCGCGCTGCTCGCGGTGCTGTTCGCGACCACCGTCGCCACAGCGCTGGGCGCGGTCGCGCTGCGTGTGCACGGCATCGCGTTCTCCATGGTCACCCTGGCGTTCGGGCAGGTCGGCGCGATCCTGGTGGCCCGCGACCCGGGCGGCCTGACCGGCGGCGAGGAAGGCCTGGCGCTCAACGCCGCCGGGCTGCCCGACATGTTCGTCGGCGTCGTCAACACCGTGAACCTGTACTGGCTCGCGCTGGCGTACCTCGGCCTGGTCGTGGTGGTGCTGCACCGGGTGGCGCAGTCGCCGACCGGGCGGGTGTTCGCGGGACTGCGCGACGACGAGCGGCGCGTCGGGGTGCTCGGGCTCGACCCGTACCGCTTCAAGCTGGTGTCGTTCACCCTGTCCAGCGCGCTGGCCGCGCTCGGCGGGGTGGTGTACCTGCTGCTCGCGGCCGGGGCGTCGCCGCACGTTGCGTCGTCGGACCTGACGCTGACGCTGCTGGTGATGGTGGTGCTCGGCGGGCCCGGCACCCGGTTCGGGCCGGTGCTCGGCGGGGTGCTGTTCACCTACCTGGACCACCGGCTGACCGATTTCGGCGGCTCCGACGCGGTCGACTCGCTGCCCGGCGTGCTCGCCGGTCCGCTGTCCCAGCCGCTGTTCGTGCTGGGCACCATCTTCATCCTGGCCGTCTACTTCTTCCCCGGCGGCCTCGCGGGCCTCAGCACCCGCCTCACGGCGCTGCGCCGCACCGTCACCCCACCCCCTCGCCCCTGACGCCCCACCCCCACCCCACGCGGTGCTGGGCCGGGCACCGGGCCGGGCCGGGCTTTTCACAGACGTTGGCCTATCTCATCGAATCGGAGCGCCGATTTTTCGATGTGATAGGCCAACGTCGATTAAAAATCGGGTCAGGGGTCAGTGGGTGGAGAGGACTACGCGGCCGAAGCTGTTGATGGGGAGGGAGTCGATGGGGTCGACTCGGACGCGTTCGCCGAACTGGGGGGCGTGGACCATCTTGTCGCCGCCCAGGTAGATGCCTACGTGGTGGACGTCGCGGTAGAAGAAGATCAGGTCGCCGGGGACGAGCTGGCCGCGGGAGATGGTGCGGGCGCGCTGCTGCTGGCGGCCGGAGCTGTGCGGCAGTTGGATGCCGATAGTGCGGAACGTGGCGGCGACCAGCCCTGAGCAGTCGAAACCGCCGGGGCCTTCCCCGGCCCATTGGTAGTCCTTGCCGATCTGGGCGAGCGCGTACTTGAGGACCTTCTCGCTCGCGCCGGCCAGCCGGGGCACGGCCGGTTTCGCCCGGTCCTCGGTGCGGGAGGCCGTCCGGCCGGTGGGGCCGTACGCCTTGGTCCGCAGCGTCTTGAGCTCCTTGATCGCTGATTCGATCGTGGCCTGCTGACGGCTGAGCTGCTTCTGCTGGTCCTTCTGCTGGTCGAGCAGCGCGCCCAGGGTGCGCTGCGCGGTGGCATACCGCTCCGAGGTGAGCGCCAGCTCCTCGATCTCGCGCTGCTGGTGCTGCGTGTACGACTTCATGAGCAGCAGCCGGTCCACGACGTCGCGGGTGGTGCCCGCGTCGAGCAGCAGCGACAGCGACATCGACCGGCTGGACCGGTAACCGGCGGCCGCGAGCCGCCCGACGGCGCCCCGGCGGTGCGTGATCTGCTCCTTCAGCGGGTCGATCTGGCGCTGCAGGACCCCGGTCTGCGCGGCCGTCGTCTTGAGGTCTTCGCGCAGGTCGTGGTATTTCTCCACGACGACCTCGAGCTGGTCCGACTTCGCGCGGATCTGGCGGTCGAGCTCGGCGCTCGACGGTTCGGCGTGTGCGGCGCCCGAGATGAGCACGGTCGACGCGATCAGCGTCGCGCCTGCCCATAACACGAGGCGCCGCGTGGCGGAGTTCGACACGTGGTTATAACGACAAAAGTGCATGATCGGTGCAGGGCCGGTCAGTTCGACATGTCCGGCGACACTCCGCGAGGGTTGGCGCTGGTACCCCCAGGGGGTATGGTGAAATCGTGGAGAGCACGGAGAAGGCCCCGGTCGGTTACGCCCACGACGACGACAAGCAGGCGCTGCTCGCGCGGCTGAAGCGGGTCGAGGGACAGGTCCGCGGGCTGCAGCGGATGGTCGAGCAGGACACCTACTGCGTCGACGTCCTCACGCAGATCTCGGCCGCCACCCGGGCGCTGCAAGCGGTGGCGCTCGGCCTGTTGGAGGGCCATCTCAACCACTGCGTGGTGGACGCCGCCCGGCAGGGCGACCCCGCCGCCAAAGTCAAGGAAGCCACCGAGGCGATCGCTCGCCTGGTCCGGTCATAGGTCGTAGGGAGACCGCGATGTCCGTTCGGACGACATACCAGATCACCGGCATGACCTGCGGGCACTGTGTCAGTGCGGTGACCGCTGAGCTGACCGGGCTGCCCGGGGTGAAGGCGGTCGAGATAGATCTCGCCGCGGGCCGCGCCGTGGTCACCAGCGATTCCGTGCTGCCGCTCGACGAGGTGCGCAACGCGGTCGACGAGGCGGGCTACCAGCTGGCCGGCGTCGATGCCTGAGCAGCAGGCGACGGCGGCCGAGCCCGAGGTCCCGGCGCAGCCCGGCGTGGTCCGCGCACAGGCCGCCGGCCGTTCCGGCGACCCGGCGGGCACCAGGCTCGGCATGTTCGTCGGCGGGTTGATCGTGGCCCTGGTCGTCGGTTTCACCCTCGGCAAGGTGCTCGGCCCGGCCGAGAGCCCCACCCAGGGCGCGACCACCGGGGCCCCGGCGGCCTCGACGGACGCCATGGGCGGCGCGCACACGCATGCGCCGGGCGCCAGCGCCGGTTCCGAGGTCGGCGGACTGTCGGTGAGCAGCGGCGGCTACACCCTGGACCCCACCGCGGCGGTGTTCGCCGCGCCCGGCCCGCAGCAGCTCACGTTCACGGTCAACGGGGCCGACGGCAAGCCGGTGACGAACTTCGCCGTGGTGCACGAGAAGCCGCTGCACCTCGTCGTGGTCCGCCGGGACATGACCGGCTACCAGCACCTGCACCCGAGCATGGCCGCCGACGGCACCTGGACGGTGCGAGCCGACCTGTCCACACCGGGCCCGTGGCGGGCGTACGCCGACTTCACCGCGATCAGCGCGGGCGGCACGCAGACCGCGATCGCGCTCGGCACCGACCTCACCGTCGCCGGTGACTACCGCCCGCAGCCGCTGCCCGTGGCGGCCCGCGAGGCGGCCGTCGACGGCCTGACCGCGGCGTACGAGGGCACCCCGGTCATCGGGGCCAGCCAGCCGCTGCTGTTCACGGTGAAGCAGGGCGGTGCCGTCGCGGCGCTGGAGCCGTACCTCGGCTCGTTCGGGCACCTGGTGGTGCTGCGCGAGCTGGACCTGGCTTACGTGCACGTGCACCCGGAGCCCGCACTGGTCAACGGGGGCGTGAAGTTCTGGCTGGCGGCCCCGAGCCCGGGGCGCTACCGGATGTTCTTCGACCACTCCGTGGGCGGCAAGGTGCGTACGGCGCAGTTCACGCTGGAAGTGAAGTAAGGGGCAAGGGGTCATGGACCTGCGGCAGGCGAACGTCATCGAGCTGAACATCGGCGGGATGACCTGCGCCACCTGTGCCGGCCGGGTGGAGAAGAAGCTGAACCGGGTGGACGGCGTGTCCGCCACCGTCAACTTCGCCACCGAGACCGCGCACGTGACCTACCCGGAGACGGTCTCCCTCGACGACCTGATCAAGGTCGTCGAGGCCACCGGGTACACGGCCGCCGTGCCGCAGGCCACTGCCTCCGCCGACGAGGCCGCCCGGCCCGAGCCCGACCCGCTGGGGCAGCGGCTGCTGATCAGCGGGCTGTTGACCGTGCCGGTGGTGCTGCTCAGCATGATCCCGGCGCTGCAGTTCACCAACTGGCAGTGGCTGGCGTTCACGCTGGCCACCCCGGTCGCGGTGTGGGGCGCGTGGCCGTTCCACCGGGCCGCCGCGCTCAACGCGCGCCACGGCGCGGCCACCATGGACACGCTGATCAGCCTCGGCGTGCTGGTGTCGTACGGCTGGAGCGCCTGGGCGCTGTTCCTCGGCGGCGCGGGTCTGCCCGGCATGACCATGTCGCTGACCTGGCTGGCCACCCGGGGCGAGGACCCGGGTATGCACCTCTACCTGGAGGTGACCACCACCCTGACCACGTTCCTGCTGGCCGGGCGCTGGTTCGAGCACCGGGCCAAGCGCCGGGCGGGCTCGGCCCTGCGAGCCCTGCTGGACCTGGGCGCGAAGGACGCGGTGCTGCTGCGCAACGGCGTCGAGCAGCGGGTCCCGGTGGCCCGGCTCGCGGTCGGCGACCTGTTCGTGGTGCGCCCCGGCGAGAAGATCGCCACCGACGGGGTGATCGTGGAGGGCAGCAGCGCGGTGGACACCGCCCTGCTGACCGGCGAGAGCATGCCGGTCGAGGTCGGCGTCGGTGACGCGGTCGTCGGCGCGACCGTGAACGCGGGCGGCCGGCTGGTGGTGCGGGCGACCCGGGTCGGCGCGGACACCCAGCTCGCGCAGATGGCGAAGCTGGTCACCGAGGCCCAGTCGGGCAAGGCGCCCGTGCAGCGGCTGGCCGACCGGATCTCCAGCGTGTTCGTCCCGGTGGTGATCGCGCTGTCGGTGGGCACGTTCGCGTTCTGGACGGCGTACGACGGCGGCGTGTCCTCGGCCGCGGTCACCGCGGCGGTGGCGGTGCTGATCGTGGCCTGCCCCTGCGCGCTGGGCTTGGCCACGCCGACCGCGCTGCTGGTGGGCACCGGCCGGGGCGCGCAGCTCGGCATCCTGATCAAGGGCCCCGAGGTGCTCGAATCGACCCGCCGGGTGGACACGGTCGTGCTCGACAAGACGGGCACGGTCACCACCGGGGTGATGGGGCTGGCCGACGTGCGCCCCGCCGCCGGGATGCAGGAGCAGGACCTGCTGCGGTACGCCGCGGCGGTGGAGCACGCCTCCGAGCACCCGATCGCGCGGGCTGTCGTCACCGGCGCGGCCGCGCACGGCATCGCCCCTGGCGCGGTGCGTGACTTCCAGTCCCTGCCCGGTCTGGGTGCACAAGGCGTCGTCGAAGGCCGCAAGGTGCTGGTCGGGCGTGCCGCGCTGCTCGCCGAGCACGGTGTGGCCCTCGACCTCGCGCCTGTCGCGAACGCCGTGGGCGGCGTGACCGGGCGGGTGGGGCAGGCCGCGCCGGGCGGGAAGCAGGCGGACGGAGTCCCGGCCGACGAGGCGCGGACCGCGGTGGCGGTGGCGCTGGACGGCGAGTTCGCGGGCTGGTTGCTCGTCGCGGACACGGTCAAGCCCGGCTCGGCGGCCGCGGTGGCCGAGTTCCGGCGGCTCGGGCTGCGCCCGGTGCTGCTGACCGGTGACGCCGAGGGCCCGGCGCGGGCGGTGGCGGCCGAGGTGGGCATCGACGAGGTGATCGCGGGAGTGCTCCCGGCCGGCAAGGTCGACGCCGTGCGCCGGCTGCAGGAGCAGGGGCACACCGTGGCGATGGTCGGCGACGGGGTGAACGACGCGGCCGCGCTGGCCGCCGCGGACCTCGGCCTGGCGATGGGCACCGGCACCGACGCCGCGATCGAGGCGGCCGACCTGACGCTGGTCCGCGGGGACCTGACCGTCGCGGCCGACGCGATCCGGCTGTCCCGGGCCACCCTGCGCACGATCAAGGGCAACCTGTTCTGGGCGTTCGCCTACAACGTGGCCGCGCTGCCGCTGGCCGCGGCAGGCCTGGTCACGCCCGTGCTGGCCGCCGCCGCGATGGCGTTGAGCAGTATCTTCGTGGTGACGAATTCGCTCCGCCTGTTCCGTTTCCGCTGATCCGTCACGCTGGGTGTGCTCGGATCCGTAAACGAACCTGCCCTTTCACGCAACAGACCGCCGGTCGACGGGGCGAAGACGCAACAGACCAGCACAAGGACGCAATCCTTCCCGCTACTGAGCGGCGGCGCAGGTGCGTAACCTTGCTGATCGTGACAGAGCGTGACTTGATCCCCACTGCCCGGCGGCCCCGTCCGCGTACCTACCTGATGTGCGCCCCGGAGCACTTCGTCGTGGAGTACGCCATCAACCCGTGGATGGACACCACCGCGCCGGTGGACACCGCTTTGGCGGTCAAGCAGTGGGACGTGCTGCGGCAGACCATGGTCGACCTCGGACACACGGTGCACGTGCTCACTCCGCAGGCCGGCCTGCCGGACATGGTCTTCGCGGCCAACGGCGGGTTCGTCGTCGACGGCGTCGCGTACGGCGCGAAGTTCCGCTACCCGCAGCGCGCCGACGAGGCCGCCGCGCACCGGGCATTCTACGAGTCCCGCGCGGAGTACACCTTCGTCGCGCCGACCCAGATCAACGAGGGTGAGGGCGACTTCGCCTACCTGCCCGACGCCCACGGCGGCATCGCGCTCGCCGGGTACGGCTTCCGCACCGAGCCCGCCGCGCACGCCGAGGCCGCCGAGGCCCTGGGCCGCCCGGTGATCTCGCTGAAGCTGGTCGACCCGCGCTTCTACCACCTCGACGTCGCGCTGACCGTGCTCGACGACGAGAACATCGCCTACTACCCGGGCGCGTTCTCGCAGGCGTCGCAGAAGGTCATCGCGCAGCTGTTCCCGAACGCGGTGATCGCCGACGAGGCCGACGCGCTTGCGTTCGCCCTGAACCTGGTCAGCGACGGCCGCAACGTCGTGATCAACACCGAGTCGACCGCGTTCGCGGACAAGCTCATCGCCGCCGGCTACCACCCGGTGCTGGTCGACCTCGCCGAGCTGAAGAAGGGCGGCGGCAGCGTGAAGTGCTGCATCGCCGAACTCCGTGACTGACGGGGTACCCCTTGATCGAAAGCTGCGGCCGGGACCTACAGGTCCCGGCCGCATTTGCTCTGCACCCAAAAGCTTGCTCTGCACCCATTGGCGCAACCCCCTAGGCACCGCAGCGGCGGCCGCCGAGCGAGCCCCCCTGCGCCGTTGCGTCCGCGGGTGCAGAGCAAGGAAATGGGTGCAGAGCAAATGCGTTCGAGCGCGATATCCCCGTGGCCGGGGGCGCGTCGCCGGGCCGGCGGGTGAGTCGCGGCGAAGGTCAGGCGGGGGGCGTGAACGACGTGGTGCGGGTCATGCCGGCCGCGCGGCCCTTCGCGGAGATGACCAGGGCCATCTTGCGGGAGGCCTCGTCGATCATCTCGTCGCCGAGCATCACCGCGCCGAGGCGGCCGCCCTGCTCCGAGGTGTAGTAGTCGTACGCGTCGAGGATCAGTTCGGCGTGGTCGTAGTCGGACTGGGCCGGCGAGTAGACCTCGTTGGCGGCGTCGATCTGGCCGGGGTGCAGCACCCACTTGCCGTCGAAGCCGAGCGCGGCCGAGCGCCGGGCCACCTCGGTGAACCCGTCCACGTCCTTGATCTGCAGGTACGGCCCGTCGATGGCCTGCTTGTCGTGCATACGAGCGGCCATCAGGATGCGCATCAGGATGTAGTGGTACGGGTCGCCCGGGTAGCCCGGGATGAGCGAGCCGACGACCAGCGACTTCATGTTGATCGAGGCCATGAAGTCGGCGGGGCCGAAGATGATCGTCTCGACGCGCGGCGAGGCGGCCGCGATGGCGTCCACGTTGACCAGTCCGGCGGCGTTCTCGATCTGGGCCTCGATGCCGATCGCGCCGACCGGCAGGCCGAGCGACTTCTCCAACTGGGTCAGCGTCAGGTCGAGCCACTCCACGTGCGACGCGCTCTGCACCTTGGGCAGCATGATCGCGTCCAGGTTGGCGCCCGCGCCCTCGACGATCTCGATGACGTCGGTGTACGTCCACGGCGTGGTCAGGTCGTTGACCCGTACCACGCGGGTCTTGCCGGCCCAGTCGCCCTCGTTGAGCGCGGCGACGATGTTCTTGCGGGCCTCAGGCTTGGCCAGCGGGGCCACCGCGTCCTCCAGGTCCAGGAAGACCTGGTCGGCCGGCAGGCCCTGGGCCTTGCCGAGCATCTTGACGCTGGAACCCGGCACGGCCAGGCAGGACCTGCGGGAACGCCCGAGAGCGGCCATCGATACTCCTTAGGCTTCGCTGCCTGCCCGTGACTTCGTCACGGGGTGTTCAGTAGTTGACGCCACGGTAACCTCACTCCCGTCGAGAGGAGAACGGGACTGTGGAAGATCTCACGCGGCACGCGGTGATCACCGGAGCCACGTCCGGCATCGGGCAGGCGGCGGCGGTCGCGCTGGTACGGCAGGGCTGGCTGGTCACCCTCGTCGGGCGCGATCCCGGACGGCTGGACGCGGCACTGGGCGCGGTGCGCGAGGCCGCGGCGGGCCCCGAGCCGGTCGGTCTGCTGGCCGACTTCGCGCAGCTGTCGCAGGTGCGCGACCTCGCCGCCAAGCTCTCCGGCCAGCGCGTCGACGTGCTGGCCAACAACGCCGGCCTGGTCGCCAACCGGCGCACCACCACCGTGGACGGTCACGAGCTGACCATCCAGACCAACCACCTGGCCCCGTTCCTGCTGGCGAACCTGCTGCGCGACCAGCTGGCACCGGGCGCCCGCATCGTGAACACGGCGTCGATGGCGCACTCGTTCGGCACCCTCGATCCGGACAACCTGGACCGGCGCGGCGGGATCTACAGCGCCTGGCTGGCCTACGGCGGCTCGAAGCGGGCCAACATCCTGTTCGCGGCCGAGGCCGCCCGGCGCTGGCCGGATCTGCTCAGCTTCTCGTTCCACCCGGGCGTGGTGCGCACCCGGTTCGGCACCCCCGCCGCCCGGCTGTTCTACAAGATCGGCCCCGGGATCGCCACCCCCGAACAGGGCGCCGACCAGCTGGTCTGGCTGGCCACGGAGGACCCGGGCCGGCTGAGCAACGGGGCGTACTACGTGCTGCGCAAGCCGACCCGCCCGCACCCCAGTGCCCGCGACCCGCAGTTCGCCGCCCGGCTGTGGGACGCGAGCGCCGCCGCCGTGCTCTGACGAGACGGTCAACCAAGTCGAGGCTCCGGCCTGCTGTCACAGCAGGCCGGAGCCTCGATCGTGTTCGTCGGCGCGCCCGGCTGTCCCGAGCGGGCCGGGGTCAGTTGTAGGTGCTCGCGCCGCTCACGCCGATCATGGCCAGGAACGGCAGGCCGAAGGCGCAGAGGCAGCCGACGATGCCGAGACCCGTGATGATCCAGCCGACGATGATGGCCGCCTTGGCCATGCCCTCGCCGTCCTCGCCGGTCTGGCGGATCTGCTTCATCGCCGAGTGGCCGAGGATTGCGCCGATCGGGGCGGTGATCCAGGTCATCAGGCCGACGAGGGACAGGATCAGCGCGACCAGGGCCATGCTGTTCTGCTGCCGCGGCGGCGGGTAACCGCCGTACGGCTGCTGACCGTACGGAGGCTGGCCGTACTGCGGCTGCGGCGCGGCGTACGGGTCGCCGGACTTGTAGGGGTCGCCGTAGGGCTGCGGTGCGGCCGGTGGCACGCTCGCGGGCGGCGCGCTCATCGGCGGCGTCACCGGGGAGCCGGGCACGGCCGGGGAGCCGTAGGCCGGCGCACCGTACGGGTTCGGTGCGGCGGGCGGTGGCGCGTACGGGTCCGGCTGGGCCGCGTACGGGTCCTGGCCGGCGGGCGGCGGATACGTCATGGCTGTTGTCTCCTGTCAGTCCCAGTCGCTGCTGCTGCCGTTTTGCACCGCGTCCCAGAAGGTCGGGTCGTTGGCGATGAGGATGGCGACGATCGCGACCCCGATGACGGTCAGCGCGACGGCGGACCATCCGGTGATGATGCCGGCGATGGCCATGCCCCGGCCCTCCTGCTGGCGCTCCCGGATCTGCTTCTGGCTCACGTGGCCGAGGATCGCGCCGATGAGGCCGGGCAGCGCGCCGATGCCGTAGCACCAGCACATCAGCAGGCCCACGATGCCGAGCACCATCGACGCGATCGCCATGCCGTTGGTGCCGGGCGTGGCCGGACCGGCCGCCGCGTACGGGGTGTAGGGCACGCCGTACGCGCCGGTCGGCTGCGGGGAGTACGGCGCACCGCTGACGGCCGGCGCCGCGTACGGGTCCGCGCTGACCGGCGGCGCCGCGTAGGGGTCGGCCGCGGGCGGAGGGGAGTACGGGTTCGGGGTGGCGGGTGCGGCGTACGGATCAGGCTGCTGGCTGAAGGGATCCGGGCTCGCGGGCGGCGGGTAGGTCATGGGGGGCTGGTGCCTCGTCTCTCGGATATGGGTTCAGGGCACGGTAGCGAACCCGGTGAACCTTTTCACAGTGACGGTGCTGTCAAGCGCCTTGGATGGGACGGTGGCCCGGCTCATACTCAGCTCACCTGAAGGTTCGTTCAGTGCCCAGGAGGCTGACATATGGCTCGTCTCGCCCGTACTCCCGGCTTGTCCGATGTGCAGACCGCCATTCTCGAAACGGTACGCGAGTTCGCGGACAAGGAGATCATTCCGCGCGCGCAGCGGCTGGAGCACGCCGACGAGTACCCCGAGGAGATCCTCGCCGGGATGAAGGAGATGGGCCTGTTCGGCCTGACCATCCCCGAGGAGTACGGCGGCCTCGGCGAGTCGCTGCTGACCTACGCGCTGGTTGTGGAGGAGCTGTCCCGCGGCTGGATGTCGGTGTCCGGCATCGTCAACACCCACTTCATCGTGGCGTACCTGGTCGGCCAGCACGGCTCGGAAGAGCAGAAGCAGCGGCTGCTGCCGCGCATGGCCACCGGTGACGTGCGCGGCGCGTTCAGCATGTCGGAGCCGGAGACCGGCTCCGACGTCTCGGCGATCAAGACGCGCGCGGTGCGCGACGGCGACACCTACGTGCTCAACGGCCAGAAGATGTGGCTGACCAACGGGGCTTACTCGTCGGTGGTGGCCACCCTGGTCAAGACCGACCAGGGCGCGGACAGCGTCTACGGCAACATGACCACGTTCCTGCTGGAGAAGGAGCCCGGCTTCGGCGAGACCGCGCCCGGCCTGACGATCCCCGGCAAGATCGAGAAGATGGGCTACAAGGGCGTCGAGACCACCGAGATGGTGCTCGACGGCCACCGGGTGCCCGAGTCGGCGATCCTCGGCGGCGCCGACAAGGCGGGCCGCGGCTTCTACCAGATGATGGACGGCATCGAGGTGGGCCGCGTCAACGTGGCCGCCCGCGCCTGCGGCATCTCGATCCGCGCGTTCGAGCTGGCTGTGGCGTACGCCCAGCAGCGCTCGACGTTCGGCAAGCCGATCGCCCAGCACCAGGCCATCGCGTTCAAGCTGGCCGAGATGGGCACCAAGATCGAGGCTTCGCACGCCCTGATGGTCAACGCGGCCCGGCTGAAGGACTCCGGCGAGCGCAACGACGTCGAGGCCGGCATGGCCAAGCTGCTGGCCAGCGAGTACTGCCACGAGATCGTCACCGAGTCGTTCCGCATCCACGGCGGCTACGGCTTCTCCAAGGAGTACGAGATCGAGCGCCTCATGCGCGAGGCCCCGTTCCTGCTCATCGGCGAAGGCACCAGCGAGATCCAGAAGACCATCATCTCCCGCGGCCTGCTCAAGGAGTACCGCGCCCGCTGAGCACGTCAGTGGGAGCGGAGTTCCGGTGGGGCGGCCGTGAGGTGGGCCAGGTCGCCGCGGCGTTCGGGGTGGTCCAGGTAGTACTGGAGGACGCCGGCTATGTCGGTGTCGCGCATGCGGTATTCGGCCCCGCGCAGCCGCAGGGCGCCGTCGGTGGTCTCCAGACGCAGGCCCGACCCGCTGTTGAGACGTGCGGAGCGGATCTGCGACCAGGGGAAGTGGCGGCGGTGCACACGGACCCCGCTCGCGTTGATCACGATCTGGCGGGCGCTGCCATGGGCGGGGCGCACGACGACCCAGAGCAGCCCCAGCGTGAGCAGGGTCCACCCGATCGCGAAGACGAGTTCGCGGCCGTCGTTCAGCCGCGCCCAGCGGGCGATGATCGGCAGCTGCACGGCGAACCAGATTCCGGTCAGCACCCGGTCGGACACCGGGGTGAGGACGAGGCCGGGTTCGCCGTCGGCGGCGCCCTGCCGCCACTGCCCGGTCGGGTGGCGGCTGAGGTGGAACGAGCGGGCGAGCGCGGCTCCGACACCGATGACGACCAGCCAGAGGGTGCCCGCCTCGTCCTGGGACAGCGGGTGGATGGGCGTGGTGCTCCCGTACCACCACGCGCCGGCGATGAGCAGCAGCCCGGCCGCGGTCAGGTAGGCGGAGCGGGCGCGCGGGGTCGTCGGCACGGCGATCACCCGGAAAGGCTACGAGACCACCTCACCTCCACCAACGGCGCGGCCGGTGTCGATTCCGGGGCAGGCTATTCTGGCCGACGTGCGACGACTGCTCACCCCCGGCTGGCTGGCCGGTCATGCGCTGGCGCTGCTGGCCGTCGTCACATGTCTGGCCCTCGGCTGGTGGCAGGCGGGCCGTGCCGCCGAGGGAAACACCTTGAGCTGGGCGTACACCTTCGAGTGGCCGATCTTCGCGATCTTCGTGGTGGTGATCTGGGTCCGGGAGATCCGGCTCACCCTGCGCAAGGGCCGTGCCGAGCCGGCTGCCGCGGCCGTTGACCCGGTGGACCGGCCGCGGCCGGTCATCACGCGGCGGGTGAATCAGCCCACTGCCGCGGACGACGACTCCGGCGATCCGCAGCTGGCCGAGTACAACCGATACCTGGCCTGGCTGAACGAGAACCCCGAGGCACGACCCAGCGACTATCCCGCTAAGGAGTATCGATGAACGGCGCACTCACCCGGTATCGCGTCATCGCCTGGATCGTGGGCGTCATGCTGCTGCTGCTGACGCTCGTCGCCATGCCGATGAAGTACTTCGGCGACAACAACCTCGGTGTCGTGATCATCGCCCCGGTGCACGGCTGGCTGTACGTGGTCTACCTCGCCGCGGTCGGCGACCTGGCTCGCCGGGTGCAGTGGCCGGTCACCCGCATCCTGCTGGTGGCGCTGGCCGGCACCGTCCCATTCCTGTCGTTCGTGATGGAGCGGCGCACGGTCGCCTGGATCCAGGGCACCGACCGGCAGCCGTCGTTCACAGAAGCGTGAGCTGGACGCCCGCCGCCTGCCCGGCGGCGGGCTCCGCCGGTTCCTCCCCGGTCAGCACCAGGTCGCGCGTCGGCGTGTCGCGCGCGGGCAGCCCGTGCCGTCGGCAGGCCCGGCGCACCTTCGCGGTGACCAGTCGCTGGTAGTCGGAGCTCACGTAGGCCCGCCCGCGCGGGTAGAGCCGCTCGTAGAACGGCACCAGGTCCGGATGGTTGGCGGCGAGCCAGCCCAGATACCACTCCCGGGCGCCGGGCCGCAGGTGCAGCACCAGCGGCGTGATGCTGGCCGCGCCCGCGGCGACGAGCGCGCCGACCGTCGCGTCGAGCTGCTCCTCGCTGTCGGACAGCCCCGGCAGGATCGGTGCCATCAGCACCCCGACCCGCAGCCCCGCGTCGCTCATCCGGCGCACCGCATCCAGCCGCCGCGACGGGCTCGGCGTGCCCGACTCCACGCTGCGCCACAGCTGTTCGTCGAGGAAGCCGATCGAGAACGCCGCCGACACCCTCGTGCGCCGCGCCGCCCGCTCCAGCAGCGGTAGGTCGCGCAGGATCAGCGTGCCCTTGGTGAGGATCGAGAACGGGTTCGACCAGTCCGACAGCGCCTCGATGATGCCCGGCATCAGCCGGTAGCGGCCCTCGGCGCGCTGGTAGCAGTCGACGTTGGTGCCCATCGCGATCGGCTTGCCTTCCCAGCGGGACGAGCCCAGCTCGTGGCGCAGCAGCTCGGGCGCGTTCACCTTGACCACGATCTTCGAGTCGAAGTCGTGCCCGGTGTCCAGGTCGAGGTAGCTGTGCGTGTTGCGGGCGAAGCAGTTGTGGCTGACCACGCCGTTGGCGATGAAGTCGCCGGTGCCGGTGGTGATGTCCCACAGCGGCAGTTCCAGGCCGAGCGGCTCGATCGAGGTGACGTGCAGCGGCACGGCGCCCTTGACCGCGATGCCCTGCACCGCACGCCGCCGGGTCACCGCGGGGTCGGTCAGGTGGAAGAAGCGCAGCTTCTCCGGCAGCCCGCCGAGCAGTCGCAGGCTGAGCAGCCCGATCGGGTCGCGCCGGTCCTCGATCACGAACTCGAAGCCGAACGCCCGCAGCGCCGCCCGGGTGGGCTCGACCAGCTCCGGATCGGTGTGCACGATGCGCCACAGCCCCTGGGTGTGGCTGCCCTCGGCGTCGAAGACCCCGGCCAGGAAACCCTTGTCCCATTCGGCGTCGCGCTCGTCGGGCCGCTCCAGCAGGCTGCTCACCAGGTCGAGATCACGCCGGGCGTACGTGCGCAGCCCGGTGCGCTGGCCCAGCGGGGCGAACTCGGCGGTGTGCGCGCCCGACTCGCGCAGATACCCGATGGTGCGGCTGAGCACCTGCGGCTCGGCGCCGGCCAGCCGGAACCGGGGCACGGTGCCGTACGGGTCGCGGTAGCCGGTGTCCGGCTCCGGGCGCAGCACCGCGTGCAGGTAGCCGCGGCGGTATTCCGGCGACTCCTTGGGCTGCTCGGCGAAGCGGCCGGTGCCCATCAGCTTGTTGCCGGTGGTCAGGTGCGGCCGCTGGTCGGCCCCCGACCGGGCTCCGGTGACGTGCTTCCAGCCCCGGTCGGTCAGGAAGCGGTGGTCGCCGCTGGCCACCAGCTCGGTGCCGTCGCGCAGGGTCAGCCGGTAGGCCGGCTTCACGGTGGACCACTTGTCGCGCACGTGGGTCACCGCGTAACGCCGGTAGGAGCCCTCGCGGACCGTGCCGATGATCGCGTCGCCGATCCGCAGCTCGGCGATGGGTTTGGTGCGCCCGTCGGCCATCAGCACCGGCGTGTCCCCGGCGAGGCAGTACGAGCAGGCGTGGGTGCAGCCGCGATACGGGTTGATCGTGTATTCGAACGGCACGCCGCGCGGCTCGCCCGCCACTTTGTTGATCAGTGACTTGGCGCGTACCTCGTAGAACGTCATCCCGGCGAAGCCGGGAGTGTCGAACGTACGCACGACCGCGCCGGGCAGCGGCTGCTGCACCGGCGCGGTCGCGTCCGGCGGGGTGCTCTCGGTGAGATGACTCCAGCGCACCCCGCTATTCAAACATATGTTCGAAGACTAGGCAGCCGTCGCGTCCGCCTTGACCTTCTCCATGTCGAGCTCGCGCACCTTCTGGATCAGGTCCAGGAACGCCGCCTCGGGCAGCGCGCCCGGCTGGGCGTACACGATCACGCCGTCGCGGACCGCCATGATCGTGGGGATCGACTGGATGTTGAACTGCATGGCCAGCTCCTGCTGGGCCTCGGTGTCCACCTTGCCGAAGGTGACGTCCGGGTTCGCCTCCGCGGCCCGCTCGTAGACGGGCGCGAAACGGACACACGGACCACACCAGCTCGCCCAGAAGTCGATGAAGGTGATGCCGTCCCCGCTCGTCTTCTCGCCGAAGTTGGCGGTCGTGAACTCCACGGTGCCCATTGTCGTGCTCCTCATTCCGATCGAGTGACCAACGTCCATGTAAACCGCTGCGCCACCTTGCACATTCCCGTCTTGTCCACGGTACCGACGGTGACGTGACACACAGGCCATCCCGCTATATGGCGGGCGAGTTGCGGACGACGATGTAAGGGTGCCCGCGACCTTCGTATACGACGGCGACTGCGCGTTCTGCACCCGGTGCGCCGAGTTCCTCCGCCGGCGGGTGCCCACCGACGCGGAGATCGTGCCCTGGCAGCGCGCCGACCTGCCCGCCCTGGGCCTGACCCGGGAGCGGTGCATCGAGGCGGTGCAGTATGTGGTGCCCGGCCGGCCCGTGCTGGCGGGGCCCGACGCGATCGCGGCGCTGCTGCGCGCGAGCCGGGCGGCGTGGCGTCCGGTGGGTCGCGTGCTGGGGCTGCCCGGCGTCGGGTTCGCGGCCTGGCCGGTGTACCGCTGGATCGCCCGCCACCGCCACCAGCTCCCGGGTGGCACCGCAGCCTGCGCGCTGCCCCCGCCGCCGCCCCGCCCTTGAATCGACGCTGGCCTATTACATCGACTCCGGGCCACGGAAACTCGATGTAATAGGCCAGCGTCTATGAAAACGGAGCGCGGCGAGGCGCTCGCCGGACCGGCTACTCCGCGGTGTCGGGGCGCTTGGGGACCATGACCTTGCGCTTGAAGATGCAGACCAGGGTGCCGTCCTGGTTGTAGCCGCGGGTCTCGACGCTGACCACGCCGCGGTCGGGCTTCGAACCGGACTCGCGCTTGTCGAGCACCGTGGTCTCGCCGTAGATGGTGTCGCCGTGGAAGGTCGGCGCGACGTGGCGCAGGCTCTCGACCTCGAGGTTGGCGATGGCCTTGCCGCTGACGTCGGGCACCGACATGCCCAGCAGCAGCGAGTAGATGTAGTTGCCGACCACCACGTTGCGCTTGAAGTCCGTCTGCGTCGCCGCGTAGTGGGCGTCCAGGTGCAGCGGGTGGTGGTTCATCGTCAGCAGGCAGAAGAGGTGGTCGTCGTACTCGGTGACCGTCTTGCCGGGCCAGTGCTTGTAGATCGCCCCGACCTCGAACTCTTCGAAGTAGCGCCCGAACTGCATTGTCCGTCTCCCGCCCCTGGATGCAGCGAACGGCGGGGCCCTCCCCGGCACCCGCCGCCCGCGCTTGTGAAAAGGAGTCTGCACGAGCGTTACCGACGAGTACATAGGCCGCGCCGAGAACTACATCACAGACAACGGCCCCCGATCCTCCAGGGTGATTGGCACGCTTCGCGGCAAGCGTCCGCGCTCGCGGCATATGCTGACGGCAGGAGGTCGCCATGCCGAGCAATTCCGCAGCGGATCACCTGATCTCGCGCCAGCTGTACCGGCGGGAGATCGCTCCCCTCACCTTCGAACCACACGAGTGGGAGCTGCTGACCCGGCTCCCGGCCCGTGTCATGATCGCCGCCACCTCCGCCGAACCCGACAGCGACCGCCGTACGGTCGACGAGGGCCTGGCCGGCATCAACGCCATCGCCGCCGGAGCCGACGTCGACTCCGAGCTGGTGAAAGCCATCGTCGGCGCGATCTACGCCGAGGCGGACCCCGACCCGCCCGCCGCGGAGCAGTTCCGCGACCCGCATGGCGCGATCACCGAGGTGCTGGTCGGCTGCCGTGCGGCGGCGATCGTGCTCGACGCGCGCGCCACGCCGGCCGACGGCCAGGCGTACCGCCACTGGCTGGAGTCGATCGCGGACCAGGTCTGCGGCGCGGCCCGGACCGGCGGCCTGCTGGGCATCGGCGGGGTCACCCGCAGCCCGGCCGAGCAGCGCTTCCTGACCGACCTGGTGGACGCGCTGCGCAACGTGTGACCAGCTAAAATCCTTCACTTGTGACCATCGAACGCGAACGGGTCGTAGACGACGAACTGGAGGTCGGTGTCGGCCCCTGGGCCGGTGCCTGGCCCGAGGGCGCGCACTACGACCCCGAGCTGCTGGCCGCGGGCGACCGGCGCAACGTGGTGGACCGCTACCGGTACTGGCGGCACGAGGCGATCGTGGCCGACCTGGACACCCGGCGGCACGACTTCCACGTCGCCATCGAGAACTGGCAGCACGACTTCAACATCGGCACGGTGGTGCGCACCGCGAACGCGTTCCTGGCCGCCGAGGTGCACATCGTGGGCCGCCGCCGCTGGAACCGGCGCGGCGCGATGGTGACCGACCGCTACCAGCACGTACGCCACCACGACTCGGTCGAGGCCTTCGCCTCCTGGGCGCGCGGGGCGGGCGTGTCCGTCATCGGCATCGACAACCTGCCCGGCAGCGTGCCGCTGGAGACGACGACGCTGCCGCGGCACTGCGTGCTGCTGTTCGGCCAGGAGGGGCCGGGGCTTTCCGAGGCGGCCAGGGCGGCCTGCGACCGGATGTACTCGATCGCCCAGTACGGCTCGACCCGGTCCGTCAACGCCGGGGTGGCCTCGGCGGTGGCCATGCACGCCTGGATCCGCGCGTACGCCGGGCCGCCTCCCGCGTGACGACGCGCCGATCTTGGCGAGTGGCTTGACGTGCTCCGACGACGGGGCGGACAGTGGTGGTCATGGGGCTCGCGGTGTCATGTCCGCGGTGCGGTGGCGATCTGCGGCCGCCCGGTCTTGCGCACTCCGACTGGGTCTGCGAGCGCGACGGGCCGGTCCCGCCGCTGCACACCGCCCAGCATGTCAACCATGACGTCTTCGTCTGCGCCACCAAGCGCGCGGCCGAGTCGGGGGTGCCGCTGTGGTGCCCCTGGCCGCTGCCGACCGGCTGGACCGTCACCGGTGTGGCGTGGGCGGGTGACGACCGGTCCGGAGTGTCCGCCACGGCACTGGCGTGCAGCGGGCCGACACCGTTCAGCGACGGCCCGGCCGATGTGCTGATCGTGGCCGAGGAGCCGGGCGTAGGGCTGGGGGCGCATTTCGCGGGCCTGTCCGGCCCGGACCCCGGCCCGGCCCTGCTCGACCGGGAGGGTGGGCACGGCGCGCACGCGAAGGTGAAGGCCGACGGGCACCCCACTCCACTGTGGGCGGTGGCCACGCCCGACGACCGCAGCGCGTACGCCGGGGAGGCCCGGGGCCGCTGGCTGTACGCCGTGACCTGGCCCGCGCAGGCCGGCTACCTCCTGTCCGAGGAGGTCTCGCTGCAGGACCTGAGCGACTGGCTGCCGCCGGAACTGGTGTTCGGAGCGCTGTCGCCGCGGCTGCGGCCGACCCGGTGAGTCGAGTTCCTTACTTTCCTCATCGGACGCTGCTCAAGGCGCTGGCACGGATATGCGCTAATGATTCTCGGCAGGCACCGTTACTGATACGCTGAGTCTCGCCACGGCCACCAAATGTCGAGTGGACACGGCCAGGCGGAGGGGGATAGCCCGACATGCTCAAGAAGATCCTTACGTGGGGCGGCATCGCCTTTTTGATCTTCTTCGTGGCGTTCCGGCCCGATTCTGCGGCGAACGTCGTGAAGACGCTGGGCGGCACTGTCATGGACATCGCCCAGGGTTTCGGTGACTTCTTCGGCAGCCTGGTCGCTTAGCTCACATGATCGGCGGTCTCGGGCCGGACGAGCCAAGCGAGGAGCGCACTCCGGGGCCTGACGGTCCGGAGTGGTCCGGTCGCCGTGAACGCGACACGGAGCCCATCCCGCGGACGCGAGCGGAGTCTCAGCCACCGGCTGAGAGCGAGCCGCACGCCGATCCGGGCGACCACGCACACTTCATCGGCAAGGCCACTGTGGGGGCGAGCGCCGGCACCGCTTCGGGCGGCGCCGGAGGCAGACCCCCCGGTGACAACGCCACCACGGCGCCACTCGGTGACGAGCTTCCGAACTTCACCGAGGAGGAGCTCGCCGGGCTGCGGTTCGACGCGTCCGGAGTGCCGCTGGGGCCGCGCCGGGTGCTCCCGCTCGAAGACGAGCCGAGCGCCATGGTCGCGCGCTACCTGTTCCCCACCGAGCGTTATCGCGGTGAGTGGAAGCGGCACTGGGTGCACCTCACCAACCCGCTGCTGATCGGCGTGTTCGCCACCTTCGCGCTCGGCTACCTGTCCGGCTTCCTGGCGAAGTCCGACATCGCCGGCATGTGGGTGATCGCCGTCGTGGTCTGGGCGCTGGTGATGAGCTGGGTCGCCTGGACCGTCGCCGACTGGTACTTCGACCGGTTCATCCTGACCAACAAGCGGCTGATGCTCGTCAATGGGCTCATCACCCGCAAGGTGGCGATGATGCCGCTGTTGAAGGTCACCGACATGAAGTACGAGCAGTCGCCGCTGGGTCGCATGCTCAACTACGGCACGTTCGTTCTCGAGTCCGCCGGTCAGGACCAGGCGCTCAGCAAGGTCGAGCACATGCCGAACCCGAACGAGCTCTACCTGCGCATCGTCGAGGAGATGTACGAGCCCGCGGCCGTGGAGGCGCGGCTCGGGCGCGAGGCGGAAGAGGAGTAGTCGCCACTATTCGGCCACCGCCGAAATGCCCGATCGGCGACAGGAAAGTTCTCTACCAGATCTAGATCCGCTAGCGCGAGTGTGCCAGTCTGTCCGTTGAGGTTGACGCATACGGGGTATCCACCCGACACCGGGAACCGAACGGCGTGCGAAAGCCTCTTACACGGGGTGATGGGCGCGTCCGACGCGCCTCGGTCAGGCGTCCGCGACGTACGCCTGCGATGGGAGGTGCGTCTGTGAGCCACCGGTCGGCCATGGAGGACGAGTTCCGCGAGTTCGTGACCGCACGTTCGGCTGCCCTGCTGCGCACGGCATACCTGCTGGCCGGTGACTGGGCCACCGCGGAGGACCTGCTGCAGACGGCGCTCACCAAGACGTACCTGGCGTGGAAGCGCCTGGGTCAGATCGAGGCGGTGGAGCCGTACGCCCGCCGGGTGCTCGTGAACACCGCGACCAGCTGGTGGCGGCGACGCTGGCACGGCGAGCGACCCACCGAATTCCTACCGGAACGGGCCGCACCGGACAATCTCGAAGAGCAGCTCGAGCGCGATGTGATGTGGAAACATGTCAAAGCTCTTCCGGCACGACAACGCGCCGTGCTGGTCCTGCGTTTCTACGAGGACATGTCTGAGGCGCAGACAGCCGCGATGCTGCAGATCTCGCCCGGGACCGTGAAGAGCCAGACCTCACGGGCGCTCGGGACGCTGCGGTCGCGGCTGGCAGCCGAGGGAATCACCGGCAGGTTGCCGGCCGCGCAGGCGGCGGAGCCGGCGGTCCCGAAGCAGCGGGCGGGCACGGTCGCCACGGAATCGCTCGACCTGCCGGTCGGCGAGGTCACCCTGACGGCTGAGCCCACCCCGGTCGCGGCACCCGTGGTGCCGTCGCCTCGGCGGGAAGCTGTTCGACCGGCCCGCGTGCCGGTCGGCCAACCTGGGCGGTGACCATGCTTGAGGACGAGCTGCGTGAGATGTTCGCGGCTCGCGCGCAGACCCTGCCTGCCGCCGCCGACCCGGCCGGCCGCGCCATCCGACAGGCGCGCCGGACGACCCGGCGACGGCGCACGGCGACCGGCACGATGACGGTGTTCGCCTTCGCGACCGTGCTCGGCGGCGCCGTGGCGGCGCAGGGGCTCGGTGCCGCGGCGACGACGGCCGCGGACCCGAACCGGGTCACCTTCCAGAACCTCTTCGGCGGGGAGGCTCCCGTCGCCGCCCGCCAGACCCAGCTGCCGACCATGGACCTGCCGGTCGACCTGCTCGTCGGCCAGCAGCTGTGGACCGCCGACGGGCAGCGAGTGGACCTCGACCACGACGGTGACGTCTCCAAGATCGCCAGGGTGCCGGACGGCTGGGTGTACTCCGACTCCAGCACGGTGCGCCTGCTCCCCAACAGCGCCGGTGGGACGGTCACGCTGTCCGGCCAGGGCGAGTGGGCGGTGAGCCACGACGGCACCCGGGTCGCCACCAACGACCAGGGCACGCTGGCGGTCACCAAGGTGACCGGGGACGACCGGGGCACCACGCTCGCGTCGACGCCGGTGCCCGAGAACGCCGCCCCGGTCACCTTCTTCGGCGACCGTGTGGTCGTGTCCAGCGAGAAGGGCTTCGACTACTGGAGCGCCGAGGCGCCCTCGAAGTACAAGGACACCTGGAACGCCGAGCTGCTCGCCGTGTTCGGCGGCGCCGCGGCCAACGTGGCGGTCGGCATCGTGCGCGGCAAGGGCGAGCTGCTGTGCCTGGTCGACGTCACCGCGGTCAAGAACGGCCTGAAGATCGGCGCGCAGCTGGGCTGCGGCGACCTGGTCGGCAAGGCGCTGGTCAAACTCCACGCGGCGCTCTCTCCCGACGGCCGGCTGCTCGCCGTGGCCTCGCCGAGCGGCCTGCAGATGATCGACCTGGACCGGGCCCGCATCGAGGCGGCGGCGAACAGCGGCAAGAAGCAGCCAGAGGCACAGGCACAGGCGCAGGCCCAGGTCCAGGCGCTGGTGCTCCGGGCGGACTGCCCGATCACCGCCGTCGACGCCGTGGTCTGGTCGGGCAACACGACCGTGGTGACGCAGACCGAAGGTGGCGGCATCTTCGCCTGCAAGAGCGACGGCACCAAGCTGCAGGTGGCACTGCCCCCGGACGTCCAGCCCGGCTGGACGATGATCCCTTCGTACGGCGCCGGCAAGTGACGATCGACCTGCACCTGCACTCCACCGCGAGTGACGGCACCACTCCTCCTGACGAGTTGATGCGCCTGGCCGGCGCGGCGGGGCTGCGGGTGGCCGCGCTCACCGACCACGACACCACCGCCGGCTGGGCGGCCGCCGCGCAGGCGCTGCCGCCCGGCCTGACCCTCATCCGAGGGGCCGAGCTGAGCTGCCGCTGGCACGGCGAGGGCGAGTCCATCGCCCTGCACATGCTGGCCTACCTGTTCGACCCGGCCGACCCCGCGCTGGTCGCGGCGCTGGCCCGGGTCCGCGAGTCGCGGCTGGGGCGCGCCGAGCGCATGGTCGCGCTGATGCGGGCCGACGGCATCGACGTGGACTGGGCCGACATCCTGGCCCACGCCGACGGGGGCACCGTCGGCCGGCCTCACCTGGCCGCCGCGCTGATCCGAGCCGGGCTCGTCGCCGACACGCGGGAAGCGTTCGGCCCGCGCTGGCTCGGCAACGGCAGCCCGTACCGGCTGCCCAAGGAGGACCTCGACGTGTTCGAGGCGCTGCGCCTGGTCAAGGCTGCGGGCGGGGTGACCGTGTTCGCCCACCCGCGCGCTTCGGCCCGCGGGCGAGTCGTGCCCGAGGAACTGTTCGGGCAGCTCGCGGCAGCCGGGCTGGACGGCCTGGAGGCCGACCACCACGACCACAGCCCGGCCGAGCGCGCCGAGGTGCGCCGCATCGCCGCCGAGCTGGGCCTGTTCACCACCGGCAGCTCGGACTTCCACGGCACCCACAAGAAGGTGCGCATCGGCGAGTTCACCACGGCCCCCGAGGCGCTGGATCGGATCGTCGCCGGTGCGACGGGCGCCACCCCGGTCACGGGAGTCGCCGGATAACCCTTGCCGGTCGTGCTATGCATCCGGTGTGGATTGGAAGTTCTTCGGCGAGGTCTTCGTCACCCTGCTCGTCATCACCGACCCGCCGGGAATGGTGCCCATCTTTCTCGCGCTGACCGGCGCGCTGCCCGCCCGGGACCGGCACAAGGCGGCCACGCACGCGGTCGCGCTGGCCCTGGGCGTCATCGCCGTCTTCGCGGTGGCCGGCCAGACCATCCTGGACTACCTGCACATCCAGCTGCCCGCGCTGCAGGGCGCGGGTGGGCTGCTGCTGGTCCTGGTCGCGCTGGAACTGCTCACCGGCAAGGCCGACGACCCCGACCAGCAGTCGACCTCAAACATCGCCCTGGTGCCGCTCGGCACGCCGCTGCTGGCCGGTCCCGGTGCGATCGTGGCGACGATGCTGTTCGTGCAGCGTGCCGACAGCACCGCGCAGTACGTGGCGATCGGGCTGGGCATCGTGGCGGTCATGGTCGCGGTGTGGCTGGTGCTGCGCTACTCCGGGATCATCGTGAAGGTGCTGCGGCCCGGCGGCATCGAGGTGCTCACCCGCATCGCGGGTCTGCTGCTCGCCGCGATCGCGGTCCAGCTGATGGCCGACTCGATCGGCGCCTTCGTCGAGCTGTTCACCACCGCGCACCCCTGACCGGGGCCGGTCGGGCGGAGCGGGGCACATTCCGTTCGGAATATACGCCGGCCTATCTCGTCGACTTCGATCTCGCAGGAGTCGATGAGATAGGCCGGCGTCTGTGAAGAACGGGTTCTCGGGCGAGCGGGCGGGCGGGTCGGCTCGCGCGTGTCCGACCGGGCTGGCACGATCTGCCAGGTGAGCCGAACCCCCAGCCCCCGCCGCGGCAAGGACGTCCCGGAGCAGCTCGGCTTCGACCTGATGCCCGAGCGCCTGTTCGTGTGCACCCCCAGCAAACTCTCGTCGTACGCCGACTGCCCGCGCCGCTACCGGCACACCTACCTCGACCGGCCCGCGCCGCAGAAGGGGCCCGCCTGGGCGCACAACTCGCTCGGCGCGAGCGTGCACACGGCGCTGCGCAACTGGTGGGACCTGCCGGTGGAACGGCGAGACAGCGCCGCGCTGCCGCGGCTGCTGAGGGCGACCTGGGTGCGCGAGGGCTACCGCGACGACGAGCAGGAGCGGGCGGTCTACGAGCGCGCGCTGGGCTGGCTGGAGGCGTACACCGCCGATCTGGACCCCGAGCTGGAACTGCTGGGCGTCGAGCGCACGGTGGCCGCGAAGACCGCGGTGCTGGCGCTGAGCGGCCGGGCCGACCGGATCGACGCGCGCGGCGGCGAAGCCGTGATCGTCGACTACAAGACCGGCCGCACCGGCCTGGACGCCGACGACGCACGTGGCTCGCTGGCGCTGGCGCTGTACGCGTTCGCCGCCGAGCGGGTGTTCCGCCGCCCGTGCCGCCGGGTCGAGCTGCACCACCTGCCGACCGGTACGGTGGCCGCGCACGAGCACACCCCGGAGTCGATCGCCCGGCACGTGTCCCGGGCCGAGGACACCGCGCGCGACATCGTGGCGGCGGAGAAGGCGCTGGCCGACGGCACGCCGCCGGACGAGGCCTTCCCGACCCGGCCCGGCAGCCTGTGCAGCTGGTGCGACTTCCGCAGGGTGTGCCCGGCGGGCGCGCAGGCTCCGGTCAAGGAGACCTGGGCCGCCGTGGAGACGACCCCGACCGGCCCCGTTCCTGCCTAGATCACTCGACTTGCTCGGCACCTGGGCGAATGGCGTTCCAAGATACGCACAGGTGCCAGGCAAGTCGGACGATCTTGACGGCGGCTGGTGCGGGTCAGGCCGGGGTGTCGGGGGTGCGGTCCTCGGCGGCGAGTTGCTGGCAGGACGGGCACAGGCCCCAGTAGGTGACCTCGGCCTCGTCGAGGGCGAAGCCGTGCGTCTGGCTCGGGTCGAGGCAGGGTGCCGCACCGACGGCGCAGTCCACGTCGGCGATCGCGCCGCAGCCGCGGCAGACGATGTGGTGGTGGTTGTCGCCGGAGCGGGCCTCGTAGCGGGCAGGGGAGCCGGCGGGCTCGATGCGCCGGGCCAGTCCCGCCCGGGCGAGCGCGCCGAGCACGTCGTAGACCGCCTGGGTGGAGACCGAGTCGAGGCGCTGCCGGGCCTGCCGGGTGATCTCCTCGACCTCGAGGTGGCCACCCTGCCCGAGGATGTCGAGCACGGCGAGCCGCGGCCGGGTCACCCGCAGGCCCCGCGCGCGAAGGAGAGCCTGTGGCTCGATGTCGCCGTACATGAACACCATTTCAGCAGCTAACTTGGATCTCCTCAAGAAAAGGTCCGATATACGTGCTCTGCGACACGGGCCATTCCCCCTCTGTCCCATCGACGTGGGCGGGTCTAGGCTCACCTTGACCTTGGGTACGCACCCCCGGAATCCACGTGGAGGCACAGTGTTCGAGGAACTTCTCGGCCTGCCGGCTCACCCCCTGCTCGTGCACGCCGCAGTCGTGTTCGCCCCGCTGCTGATCGCCGGCGTGGTGGTCTATTCGTTCGTGCCATCCGTGCGCCGCTACATCGGCTGGGCGGTGCTGCTGCTCGGCGTCGGCGCGCCGATCGCGCTGTGGTTCGCGCGCCAGAGCGGCGAGGCCCTGTTCACGACGCTCGTCGAGAAGGGCTACCCGCCGCAGATCCTCGCCCAGGTGGACCTGCACAAGGACTTCGGCGACGCGGCGGCCTGGGCGGGCACCCTGCTCGGTGTGCTGGCGATCGCGCTGGTGCTGTTCACGCACTCGGCCGCGAAGAAGCCGGCGACCAGCGGTTCCCGTGCCACGGGCTGGGCGCTGATCGGGCTGAACCTGCTGGCTGCCGGAGCCACCGCCTACTACGTCTTCAAGACCGGCGACACCGGAGCGCAGGCGGTCTGGAGCAGCATCTGACGGGTCAGGTCCGCCACTGCAGGCATGCGACCAGGATCAGCACGACGCCCGCGCCGATACCGAGCGCGTTGGTGAACCGGTCCGCGCGCTCCTCGGCGAGGTCGATCGCGTCGTGGTCCAGTTCGGGCAGCCGCCGCGGGGGCACGGTACGCGGGGCGACCTCCGGGTGCCAGCCCGGCGGCGGCGGCACCGCGGGCGGCGGACCGGGGTACGCCGCGGCGGCCTGCTCGGCGTCGGCCCCGTCCGCGGCCGGCGTCGGCCGGCGCCACTGATCGTCGGCGGGCCGGTTCACGAGGGCTGCTCCACTGGCAGGTGGCAGGACCGGCCGATCCTGGCTGGTCCTATGCTGCGGTGGTGAGCAGTGACGCTGTCCCCGGCGGTCGCGACGACGACCGCGTGGTGGAGTTCGACGACGAGAGTCCGGTGCTGCCGGAGCAGACCCGGGACGACACGGACCGGGGCTGGGGCGAGCGGTCGTGGAGCAACGACGACCGGCTGCGCGACGAGCGCCCGCCGCACTGGGACTGACCGCCGGCCACAGCGATGGCGGGGCTGACGCACCGCCGTACTATAGCGCGGAACCGGACATTGCGGACGTAGCTCAGGAAGCGCTGCTGCTCGCGGTCGACGACGAGGTGCTCGACGACGGGGTGCTGCTGCTCGACGAGGAGCTGCCGCCGGTGGTCGAACTGCCGGACGACGAGCTGCTCGATGTCGCGGGGGCCGTGCCGGAGCCGCTGCCGCGCGAGTCGGTGCGGTAGAAGCCGGATCCCTTGAAGACCACGCCGACCGACGAGAACAGCTTGCGCAGGGTGCCCTCGCACGTCGGGCACTCGGTCAGCGGCTCGTCCGCGAACGACTGCACGGCCTCCAGCTGGTGACCGCAAGCGGTGCAGGCGTACTGGTAGGTGGGCACGTTCCCCTCCATGATCATTGCTGGCACTCGGGTATACCGAGTGCTAATAGTGCCTGACCGCCCCGCGACGTGCCAAGTAGCTGTCGCCGATCACACTGTGCGGGTCAGCCGGGAATGCGCCGCAGGCCGCTCGGCATGAGCGCGCCGTGCACGCGCTGGTCGTGCGCCTCGGCGGGGATCCCGTCGAGCAGTTCACCGTCGTACAGCAGCGCGATCACCGGTACGCCGCCGCGTACCCGGGCCAGGGCGCGGTCGTAGCTGCCCCCACCGCGGCCGAGCCGCGTGCCGCTCCGGTCGACCGCGACCGCCGGGACCAGCACCAGATCGGCCGTGGTGATCCCCGTCACGCCGAGGCGGGGACCGGTGGGCTCGCGCAGCCCGAACGCGGCGGGCACCAGCGACTCCGGACCGGCGTAGGCGGCCCAGTCGAGATCGCGGTCGGGCCGCAGCACCGGCAGCAGCACCCGGGCCACGCCGGGCGTGGCGGCCAGCCGGTCGGGCAGCCCGGGGCCGCCGGGTTCGCCGACCATCGGCACGTACGCGCAGACGGTCAGCGCCGCACCGCGCGCGACCAGCTCCGGCAGGCGCGCGGCCAGCGCCGTGTCCGCCTCGTCGAGCGCGGCCGGGGTCAGCGCGCGGCGGGCCGCCAGCACCGCGGCGCGCAGTTCTCGCTTGGCGGGTACGGGCGTCGTCACCGGGGGGAGACCGCTCGGATCTGGCGTCGTTCAGGGTTCGTCGCGGCGGTTACTGACAAAACGGAATATTCACTCATAACGTCCTCAGGTTGTACAAGCGACGCATCCTAGTTCGATGTTCGCCGTTGACCCCGGTGACTTCACCGCCGCCGAGGGGGAAAGTGTGACACTGCGCGCCCGGCTCACCACCGCCTTCCTGGCGGTGGTCCTCAGTCCCGTCCTGCTCGGCGCGTTCTTCGTCGGCACGATGGTCAGCAAGCTGTCCCACGAGCGCGCTACCGAACGGCTGGCCGTCGCCGCCGGCTCGGTGCGCACCTCGGTCGGCTCGCTCTGCGGTCAACTGCGCGCCGTCGCCGAGGGCGTCGCCGCCGCACCGGCCGACCAGCGCCTGGCCACCGCCGAACGGATGGTCGCCGCGGGGCTCGCCGGCGGTGTGCACATCGACACCGGCGTCGACGGCGTCACCACCGCCCAGGCCCCGGCCCCGCCGTGGGCCGACTGCGCCGGGCCCGACCCGCAGGTGCGCCCGGACGCGGTGGCCGGGTTCGAGGCGCTGTCGGCCCGAGTGCCGCTGGCCGGCCCGAACGGCGAGCCGACCGGCACCGTCTCGGCCGCCCTCACCGTCGACGGCGACCTGATCCGCCGCCTGGCCCAGGCCAGCGGCGCGCAGCTGACCCTGCTGCCCGGAGCCGGTGTCCCGGCGGGAGCGCCCACCGCCGACCCCGACCTGGCGGCGGACCCCGACGGCACCCTCGGGGAACCCGGCGGCGACGCGGACGGCACGGACGGCACCGCCGACGGTGCCGACGACCCCGCCGACGACACGGGTGCGATCGGCGGCATGCCCGGCGCCGTTCCGGGTGGTATCGGCGCGATCGGCACGGGTCCGGGCGGTATCGGAACGAATGAGGCCCCCGCCGGCGCCGGAACGAACGGCCAGGCCCTTGCGGGCGCCGGGGCCAACGGCGCGGCTGCGGGCGTGGCGGCGGGGCAGCCCGGCGACCTCACCGGCGGCGCGCTGCCCGTCGACCCGACGGCTGACGGGCCCGGCAGCGCCGATGTCGCCGCTCCAGGCGGCCCGGTGGGCGAGCCGGACGCGGCTCAGGGCACCGGCGTGGCCGGGGACGAGCCGGTCGGCGGTGACTTCGGCCGCGAGGTCGACCTCGCTCCCGCTCCCGAGGAGACCGCCCCGGGCGGGCCGGTGCACACCACGATGCTCGGCGCGGACGCGGCCACCATCAGCGGGTACGCGGGCAAGCTGGGCGACGGCGCGACCGGCTCGGCCGACAACGGCCACCTGGTGGCCCGGATCGGGCCGGTGCCCGGGGAGCCGCTGCCGCTGGCCGTGTCGCTGCCCGCCCGCCCGCCGACCGGTCTCTACCTGCTGCTCACCCTCGTCGTCCTGATCACCGCCGGGGTGGCCGTGACGGTGGCCTGGTGGCTGGCGAAGACCGCGACCGAGCCCGTGGTCGAGCTGGCCGCGGCCGCCGACCGGGTGGCCGGGGGCGACCTGGACGCCCGGGTGCCGGTCCGCGGCAACGACGAGATCGGACGGATGGCCACCGCGTTCAACCACATGACCCGCGAGCTGCACACCTACGTGGCGGCGCTGACGGCCAGCCGGGACCAGCTGCGCGGGCACCTGGGCGTGCTCGGCGACACCCTGTCCAGCACGCACGACCTGGACCGCATCCTGCGGGTCATCCTGCAGACCGCCCGGCACGCCACCGGCGCGTCGGCCGGCATGGTGCTGCTGGCCGACCCGGCCACCGGCGCGCTGGTCGGCCAGTGCACCGAGGGCCTGCCCGAGCAGTGGACCACCGGCGAGCGGGGCACCCTGCGGGTGCCGTACGGGCTGGGCCTGACCGGTTCCGTCGCCGCCACCGGGGTGCCCCGGCTGGGCCGCGTCGAGCGGGACGGGCCGCGGCTGGACCCGGGCGAGCCGGACTGCCGTACGTACATGGTGGTGCCGTTCTCCGCGCCGGGGCTGGGTGAGGCGAGTTCGTTCCCGCAGCCGGGGGCGCTGCCCGCGGCACGCGGCGTGCTGGCCCTCTACGACCGGCTCGGCCGCGACGAGTTCGACGACTCCGATCTGGTCACCCTGCGCACCTTCGCCGGGCAGGCCGCGGTCGCGGTGGACAACGTGCGGGTGCACGAGGAGGCGCAGCGGCTGTCGGTGACCGACCCGCTGACCGGGCTGTTCAACTACCGCTCGCTGCGCGAGTCGCTGCGCCGGGAGTCCGAGCGGGCGGTGCGCTTCGGACGGCGGCTGTGCGTGCTGGCCCTGGACCTGGACCGGTTCAAGGAGATCAACGACACCTACGGCCACGCCGCCGGGGACGCCGTGCTGGCCGAGTTCGCCCAGCGCATCCGGTACGAGATCCGCGAGGTCGACGTGGCCTTCCGGCACGGCGGCGAGGAGTTCGTGGTGCTGCTGCCGGAGACCGACGAGGTGGGCGGCGTCGCCGTCGCCGAGCGGCTGTGCGACGCGGTGCGCCGTGAGCCGATCATCGTGCCGGCCCGGGACGGCGGCGCGGACCTCTACGTCAATGTCACGGTCTCCATCGGACTGGCCGTGCTGCCCGACCACGGGTCGCAGGGCGCCGGGGTGCTCCAGGCGGCCGACGAGGCCCTGTACGCCGCCAAGGCGGCCGGGCGCGACACCTTCCAGGTCGCGCTGCCCGGCGGGATCCTGTGCCCATCCGGCGGCGCGTCGAGCAGCCCACAAGCCCCTCGACAGGCTCGGGGCCGTTAGTCTCGCGACATGTCGGAGCACACCCCCCACGCACAAGCGCACGGTCAGCGGGCCACCAAGGCGGTCATCCCGGCCGCCGGACTGGCGACCCGGTTCCTACCGGCCACCAAGGCGGTGCCCAAGGAGTTGCTGCCGGTCGTCGACCGGCCGGTTCTGCAGTACATCGTGGAGGAGGCGTCGCGGTCGGGCATCAACGACGTCCTGCTGATCACGGGTCGCGGCAAGACCAGCATGGTCGACCACTTCGACCGACAGCCCTACCTGGAGGCGCGGCTGGAGGCCAAGGGCGACCTGGAGCGCCTGGCCGCCGTCCGCGGGACCTCGGAGCTGGCCGAGATCTACACCTGCCGCCAGGGCGAGCCGCTGGGCCTGGGCCACGCGGTCTCCTACGCCGAGTCCCACGTGGGCGACGCCCCGTTCGCGGTGCTGCTCGGTGACGAGTTCACCGAGGAGTCGCAGCCGCTGCTGCCGCAGATGATCGAGCTGCAGTCGCGCACGGGCGGCATCGTGCTGGCCTTCATCGAGATTCCGCAGGACCAGGTCAACCGGTACGGCATCGCGTCGATCGCCGACGCCGGGCCCGAGTACGCCGATGTGGACAACGTCGTGCGGGTCACCGGGCTCGTGGAGAAGCCCGCCGTCGACGAGGCCCCGAGCAACCTGGCGGTCGTCGGCCGGTACGTGCTGCCCGGCACGATCTTCGACGCGATCCGGCGCACCAAGCCGGGCAGCGGCGGCGAGATCCAGCTCACCGACGCGATGGCGCTGCTGCTCGCGGAGGGCACGCCGGTGCACGGCATCGTGTACCGCGGGCACCGCTACGACACCGGCATGCCGCTCGGCTACCTCCAGGCCGTCGTGCAACTGGCCAGCGAACGCGACGACCTCGGCCCCGCCTTCACGGCGTGGCTGAAGTCCTTCGTCGCAGGCCTCGACCGCAATGCGGGGAAGGCCTCCTGACATGACCGCCACGGTCAGGTCCACTCCGGACCCCGTCCATCTCGACGCGGCAGCCGCGGCCGAGCTGACGCCACTCGCCGACTACCTGGGCAGCGTGCTGCGCAGGCTGCGGGCGCTGCCGGCGTTGGACCTGGACCTGACCCAGGCACACGGCAACGTGCTGGCCGACAACGTGGTGGCGAGCCACCCGTACCCGGCCTTCGATCAGGCCGCGATCGACGGGTATGCGGCCCGGTCCGAGGACGTCGCCGCGGCGGCCGCGGGCCGGCCCGCCCGCCTGAACGTGGTGGGCGACCTCGCCGCGTCCAGCTGGCGGCCGGCCCGGCTCACGCCCGGCACCTGCTTCTCCGTCGCCGCCGGGGCGGCCCTGCCGCAGGCCGCAGACGTGGTGGTGCCGATCCGCTGGACCGACCAGGGCATGGCCTCGGTCGAGGTCTACCACCCGGCCAAGCGCGGTCTGGGCGTACGCCGCACCGGCGAGATCGTCGCCGAGGGCATGGTGCTGGCCCGCGCCGGGACCACGGTCACTCCCGCGCTGGTCGGGGCGTTGGCCGCCAGCGGGATCGGGCACGTCGTGGTGCGGCCCAGCCCGCGCGTCGTGATCGTGTCCACCGGCGACGAACTGGTCGAGGCGGGCCGGGTCTCGCAGGCCGGCCAGGTCGTCGACGTCAACTCGCACGCGCTGACCGCGGCCACCGCGGAGGCGGGCGCGCACGCGTACCGCGTGGGGATCTGCGACGACGACCCGGAGGCGCTGCGCGCGCTGCTGGAGGACCAGACGCTGCGCGCCGATCTGATCATCACCACCGGCGGGTCCGGCACCGGGCCGGGCGACATGGTGCGGCGCATCCTGTCACGCCGCGACGGCAGCCGCGCGGGCATGGTGACCTTCACCGACGTGTCGCTGTACCCGTGCGGCACGCTCGGCTTCGGCACCGTCGGCAGCGCCGAGGAGGTGCCGATCGTGTGCCTGCCCGGCGAGCCCGGGGCCGCGCTGATCGGCTTCGAGGTGCTGGCCCGGCCCGTGATCCAGGTGCTGGCCGGGGCCGAGCCGGTGTTCCGGCCCTCGGTGCGCGGCCACCTGCTGGAGACCGTCGCCTCGCCGGGCGGGCTGCGCGAGTTCCGGCCCGCGCTGGTCGCCGAGCGCCGCGGGGGCGGCTACACGGTGCAACCCCTGCCGGGCGGTGCCCGTACCCTGGCCGGTATGGCGGAGGCGAACGGACTTCTGGTGCTGGGTGAGCGGGTGACCAGCGCGGCCGCGGGTTCCACCGTGGACGTGCTGCTGCTGGACCGCCGGCGATGAGGGGGCAGGTCCTGCGCCTCCCGCTGTCGTGTCCCGCTGCCGCGCAGGCGATGGCATGAGCAGCGCGGTGGGGTATCCGGCGGTGCTCACCGACGGGAACGTCGTGCTGCGGCCGTACCGGCGCGGCGACGCCGGGCAGTGGGTCGAGGTGCGCACCTACAACGAGGCCTGGCTGCGGCAGTGGGAGGCCACCCCGCCCGCGCCGTGGGCCGAGCTGAACTCGACCGCCGCGTTCCACATGATCCGGCGGGCCATGCGCAAGGGCGCCCGCCAGGGCGAGTCGATGCCCTTCGCGATCTGCGTACGCGAGCAGGGCCGTGAACGCCTCGTCGGGCACATCAACCTGGGCAGCATCGTGCGCCGGGCGTTCTCGTCGGCGTACTGCGGCTACTGGATCGACTCGCGGGTGGCCGGGCGCGGCATCATGCCCACGGCGCTCGCGCTCGTCGTCGACCACGCGTTCGGGCCGGGCCGGCTGCACCGGGTCGAGGTCAACATCCGGCCGGAGAACAAGCCCAGCCGCCGCGTCGTGGAGAAGCTCGGCTTCCGCGAGGAGGGTTACCACCCTCACTACATGTTCATCGACGGCGCTTGGCGTGATCACATCGGATACGCGCTGACCTGGGAGGACGTCGCTACCGACGGCGGCCTGATGGCTCGTTGGCGGCGTCGGCGCGGCTGAACCCGACTTCACCTTCGTACGGTGTGGCGTTGTGCGATCACGTGATCACGAACGTAGGCTCCCCTCACTGGAAGTCTTACGGTGGCCGATCGATAGGCCGGTCACCGCACTACGGGTGTGACGGGAGGGGTGAGGGTGCCGACCTCGGTGCTCCTCGCCGTCCTCGCCGCTGCGGGCCTGCTCGCTCTCGCCCCGGCGCTGGTGCGCCGGTACGACGCCACCGAGCGGCTGGTGGCGGAGCGGGCGATCTCTACCGCGCGGGTGCTGTCGCGCCGGCGCCGCCGCCGCACGGTGCCCGGCCGCCGCCCGATCCGGCCGCCCCGGGCACTGTGCACCGCCCCCGTGTCCGCCCCGTCCTCCTCCGGCAAAGGACCGTCCCGCACCCCGCTGCGGCTCGTCGGTCAGGGTGAGCGGGCCAAGGCCAAGCCCCACCGCCGGCACCGCCCCGCCGTGTACCGCCGCCGGCGGCTGCTCGCCGGGCTGGTGCTGCTGAACCTGGTGCAGCTGGCCGGCGTCGCGCTGGTCAGCCCCGGCTTCCTGATCAGCGTGTCGGTGACCGGCTCGATGCTGCTGCTGTACGTCGCCCACCTGCGTGGGCAGGCCCTGCGTACGGCGCGCCGCCGCCGCGCCGAGGAGCGGCAGGCGCAGTGGCTCGCCGAGCAGCAGGCGCAGGTCCGCCTCGCCCAGCGGCGGCGCGCGCAGGCCCGCCGCGAGGCCGCCCGGCTTCTCCAGGAGGAGCTGCTGCGGGCCCAGGAGCAGTTGGCGGCCCTGCAGGCCCAGGCCGAGTCCCTGGCCGCCGAGGCACCTCCGCCGCCGCGCGTGGCCACCATCTCCTACCGCGGCCGCCAGGGCGGCGTACGCGGCAAGCCGTACCACGCGGGCCCCGCCGCCTGAGGCCGTGCCGCGGGCCGGCGCCGTGGGCCGGTGCAGCGGCAAGATCGCTGTTTGCGGTCAGGATGTGGGGTCCGACCCGAGGTTCTGCCCTGAAACGGCGATCTTCAGTGGGCGACGCCGCGCGCCGGACGGAGTGGGGACGCGGCAGGCGGGACGTGACGCGCGACGCACGGGGTATGGATTCGCGATCGTCCGGCGGACCTGCTAACCTTGGCCGGTCCGTGAAACGGACCAACTCGGGGACGTGGCGCAGCCCGGTAGCGCACCTCGTTCGCATCGAGGGGGTCAGGGGTTCGAATCCCCTCGTCTCCACCCGAGAAAGCCCAGCTCATAAGAGCTGGGCTTTCGTCATTTCCGGGTGTGGTGGAACCCAAGAACGACGAAGGCCCGCGGCGGCTCACCACGGGCCTTCGGGAGGCGCTCCGCCGTCAGATCCAGCGGTTGCCCAGGAACATGCGGTGCTGCCAGTCCACGTACGGGATCGACTGGCCCGTGTAGATCGGGTAGAAGAACGCGAACATGATCACGACTAGCAGCACGTACGCGCCGAGCGCGATCGAGCCGATGAGCTGCCTGTTCTCGTCCTGCGGCAGGCCCGGCGGCGAGGTGAGGATCGCCCCGAAGACGAACACCACGGCCAGGATCAGGAACGGCTCGGCCGGCATGGCGTAGAAGTAGAACATCGTGCGGTGCGGGAAGAAGAACCACGGGATCAGCGCGGCGGCCGTCATCGCCAGGATCGCCCCGGCCCGCCAGTCGCGGCGCGCGATGCCGAACCACAGCGTCGCGCCCAGCGCGGGCAGGAAACTCCACCACAGCAGCGGCGTGCCCAGCAGCAGCACCTCAGCCGCGCACTGGTCCACCCCGCAACCCGGGTCCCCGGACCAGTAGAAGGCCACCGGTCGGCCCAGCAGCAGCCACTGGATGGGCGCCCATGCCCCCTCGGACTGGTACGTGTGCTCCGAGCTGAGGCCTTCGTGGAAGTTCAGCGCCTCCTGGTGGTAGTGCAGCAGGCTGCTGAACCAGTTCGGCGACCAGGTCCGGTAGTAGCCGCCGTCGGTGAAGATCCAGCCGCTCCAGGTCGCCAGGTACACGCCCAGCACGATCGGGATGCAGGCGAGGATCCACAGGCCCTCGTCGAGGATGGTGTCGATGATGGGGTGGCGCACCCCGGCACTGCGCCGGGCGCCCACCTCCCACCAGATCACCAGCAGCACGACCACCGGCAGGAACGCCAGCGCCGACCACTTCACGGCCAGGGCGCAGCCCAGCAGGGCCGCCGCCGCCAGCCGCCACCACGGCACCGCGAACGGCGGCCGGTTGTCCCGGCCCCGCCCGTGCGGGTTTCCGCCGCCCTCGATGAAACGCAGCCAGCGCAGGCGGCGCTGATCCCGGTCGAGGACCAGCGCGCCGAACGCGGCCAGCACGAAGAACATCAGGAACAGGTCAAGCAGCGCGGTGCGCGACAGCACGAAGTGCATGCCGTCGAACGCCATCAGCAGGCCCGCCGCGCAGCCCAGCACCACCGAGCCGAACATGCGCATGGCGATGCGGGTGAACATCAGCACCGAGATGGTGCCGAACACCGCCGCCGACAGCCGCCAGCCAGCCTCGTTGTAGCCGAGGACCTGCTCACCCAGTCCGATGATCCACTTGCCGAGCGGCGGGTGCACGACGTAGCCGGCGGTGCCGTTCTTCTCGTCCCACTCGAACCCCTTCTCCCACAGCCAGTGGGCGTCGGTGGCGTAGTAGGTCTCGTCGAAGATCTTGCCGGGCGGCTTCGCCAGGTTGTAGAGGCGCAGCACGCCCGCGAGGAAGGTGACCGCCAGCGCGGCCAGCCACGCGTACGGGTTCAGCCGCTGCTCCAAGGGCAGCAGCCGACGCCGAACGACATTGAGCACGTGCGGCTCGGAAGTGATGGGCGCCTGCGGGGGCGCCGTCGCCGTCTGGGTCACGCCAAGGATCGTAGGCTGAAAAACTCGGAATCCGTCGCCTCAGTTCGCGGTGATCGGCAAAAGAACGCATCGAAGGCAGGGACAGATGGCGGAACTCACCGGGCTGGTGCTGTGCGGCGCGCCGCTGGGCAACCCCGCGGACGCCTCGGCGCGGCTGCGCCAGGTGCTCACCGAGGTGGACCTGGTCGCGGCCGAGGACACCCGGCGGCTGCTCCGGCTGGCCCGCGACCTCGACATCGTGATCCCCGGCAAGATCGTCTCGTACTTCGAGGGCAACGAGGAGCGGCGTACCCCCGAACTGGTCGAGGCGATGCGGGACGGGCAGCGGGTGGCGCTGGTGACCGACGGCGGCATGCCCAGCGTCAGCGACCCCGGCTACCGGCTCGTCGCGGCAGCGCTCGCGGCCGGGCTGCCCGTCACCTGCGCCCCCGGCCCCAGCGCGGTCACCACGGCGCTGGCGCTGTCCGGGCTGCCCTGCGACCGGTTCTGCTTCGAGGGCTTCCTGCCGCGCAAGGGCGGCGAGCGGCGCGCCCGGCTGGCCGCGCTCGCGGCCGAGGAGCGCACCCTGGTCTTCTTCGAGTCCACCCACCGCATCCAGGACACCCTCGCCGACCTGGTGGCGGCGTTCGGCGGCGACCGGGCCGCCGCCCTGTGCCGCGAGCTGACCAAGACCTACGAGGAGGTACGCCGCGCGCCGCTGGCCGAGCTGGCGGAACTGGCAGAGTTCCGGGGTGAGATCACCCTGGTCGTCGCGGGCGCGGTGCCCGACACCACCCGCCCGACCGACGAGCAGCTCATCGCCGAGGTCGCCGCGCACGTGGCCGAGGGCATGTCCCGCCGCGACGCCGCCGCCGCCGTGGCCGCCGCCCACCGCCTCCCCAAACGCGACGTCTACGACCTCTCCACCCGCCGCTGACCCCATCCGCCGGCCCTCGGCCCGGTCCGCCGACCCCGCTCTGAACAGACGTTGGCCTATTACATCGAGCGCGAGCCACGAAAACTCGATGTAATAGGCCAACGTCGATGCAAATCGAGGTGCGGCGGTGCGGGACGGGCGGCGGGTCAGAAGGTGGCGGCGAGGAAGCCGATGGTGACGAGGAGGGGGCCGGCGAAGGCGAGGCCCACGGCGGCGAGGCGTTCGCGGGGCTCCGGCAGGCGCAGGGCGCCGGTGGCGAAGACGATGGCGACCGAGCAGAGCAGCACGATCGACAGCCCGACGATCCAGCGCAGGTGCAGGCCGCCGGTGCCGTTGGTGACGTACGCCCGGTGGCTGTTCGCCCCGACGATGCGCGCCGGGGCGCTCAGGCCCTCGGCCTGCCCGGGCGGGCCGAACACGTCGACCGAGACGGCGGTGAAGTCGCGCGCCGGGGTGGCGAACTCGCCTACGCAGCGCTGCAGCAGCCCGCTGCCCGCGCAGCCGGTGACGGTCAGGGTGCCGGTCTTGCCGTGGCCCATCGCGAGCCACAACGGCTCCGCGCTGACCCAGCTGAAGAACGCGGCGACCAGCGCGAACAGGATCAGCAGCGGCATCGCGACGACGGTACGCCGGGGTGCGCGCGGCGGCCGCGCCCGCTTGCGTTTCGGGGCGTCCTCCTGCCGGGCGCGACGGCCGCCGCGCAGCCGCGGGTCGATCCAGCTCTCCCGGGGGACCTCCTGCACCGGCATGGTGAACGCCTCGGTGGGCGCGGCGTACCCGGTGGCCTGCGGCTGAGCGGCTCCGGCCGACACCGGCCGCTGCGCCCCGGGTGGCGCGGGGATGGTGGGCGGATAACCGGGCACGGAACCGTCGACGGCGTCCGGCAGGTCGGCGTGCCAGTCGTCCTCGGCCAGGTCGATCGTCACGGCGTCCCGCGCCGCCCGCCCCGGCCGGCCTTGAGTTACGGCGTCGACGCCCCGGCCGAACGCGGCCGGGGGCGGGTCGTCATCCAGGGCGTACTGGTCGAACGGCTCGTCGGGGTCGGGGCGGGGCGTCGGCTCGCCGAGCCAGGACGGGTTCGTGCGGCCGTGTTCGGGCAGGTCCAGGTCGAAGCGGCCGGTCGGCTCGCCGAGCCAGGCCGGGTGTATACGCTGTGCGGGCTCCGGGGCATGTAGGGACTCCATGGCGCGGGTGGGCTCGACGGCCTGGGTGGGCTCGACGGCCTGCACGGGCGTCGCGGGTGTCGCGTCAGCGGCCGGGTCCGGATCCGCGGGTGCGCTGTCCACGTGCTGCGGCGATGCCTCGCAGTCCGGCTGCTCCGCGTCGGGCGCCTGCGGCACCTGGCCGGGCGTCTGCGGCACCTGGCCGGGCGTCTGCGGCACCTGGCCGGGCGTCTGCGGCACCGGGTCGGCCGCCTGCGGTGCCGGGTCGGGCGTGGCGGCCCGGCGCGACGGGGGCGCTTCGTCGGGGCGGCGCCACGGGGCGTCCAGGTCGGTCGGCAGGGCCACCAGGCCCGGTGGGGGCGGCGCGATGAGCGTGCCGGACCGGACGGGCCGGGAGGGGTGGGGTTCGTCGCGGCCGGGGGCCGTTCCGGGCTCGACCCGCTGGGTGGGCTCTTCGTGTGCGAGGCTGTCCACGTTATCCCTCATACCTGGTCATTTCACTCCAGTCGGACACCCGACAAGCGGATTTGCCGCGCGTGTCGTACGAGGTGACAACCGGTGCATCGGCCAGCGGCGGCCTTCACTACGCTGGTTAGTCATGAGTCACGTTCTCGCCGCGGTCGCCTGGCCTTATGCCAACGGCCCGCGCCACATCGGTCATGTCTCCGGTTTCGGAGTGCCCTCCGACGTCTTCAGCCGGTACATGCGCATGGCGGGCCACGACGTGCTCATGGTGTCGGGCACCGACGAGCACGGCACGCCGATCCAGGTGCAGGCCGACGCCGAGGGCATCACGCCCCGCGAAGCGGTCGACAAGTACAACCGCATGATCGTCGAGGATCTGCACGGCCTGGGCCTGGCCTACGACCTGTTCACCCGGACCACCACCCGCAACCACTACGCCGTGGTGCAGGAGCTGTTCACCGCCCTGTTCGACAACGGGTACGTGATCGCGAAGACCACCCAGGCCGCGATCTCCCCGTCGACCGGCCGCGGCCTGCCCGACCGGTACATCGAGGGCACCTGCCCGATCTGCGGGTACACCAGCGCCCGCGGTGACCAGTGCGACAATTGCGGCAACCAGCTGGACCCGATCGACCTGATCAACCCCAAGTCGAAGATCAACGGCGAGACGCCGGAGTTCGTCGACTCGGAGCACTACTTCCTCGACCTGTCGGCGTTCGCCGAGGCGCTGGGCGCGTGGCTGGACACCCGGGAGGGCTGGCGGCCCAACGTGCTGCGCTTCTCCAAGAACCTGGTGGCCGACCTGCGCCCCCGCGCGATCACCCGCGACCTGGACTGGGGTGTGCCGATCCCGAAGGAGGGCTGGGACACCAAGCGCTTCTACGTCTGGTTCGACGCGGTCATCGGCTACCTGTCGGCCTCGATCGAGTGGGCCCGCCGCTCCGGCGACCCGGAGGCGTGGCGCAAGTGGTGGCAGTCCGAGGACGGCCGCTCGTACTACTTCATGGGCAAGGACAACATCGTCTTCCACTCGCTGATCTGGCCGGCGATCCTGCTCGGCTACGACGGCAAGGGCGACAAGGGCGGCAAGCCGGGCGAGCTCGGCGAGCTGGGCCTGCCCACCGAGGTGGTGTCCAGCGAGTATCTGACGATGGAGGGCCGCAAGTTCTCCTCCTCGCGCCGGGTCGTCATCTACGTGCGCGACTTCCTGGCCCGCTACGACGCCGACGCGCTGCGCTACTACATCGCGGTGGCCGGTCCGGAGACCACCGACACCGACTTCACCTGGGCGGAGTTCCTGCGCCGCAACAACGACGAGCTGGTCGCGGGCTGGGGCAACCTGGTCAACCGCACCATCTCGATGGCGGCGAAGAACTTCGGCGCGGTGCCGATGGCCAGCAACCTGACCGCCGAGGACACCGCGCTGCTGGAGACGGTGCGCGGCGGCTTCACGACGGTCGGCAACCTGCTGGAGAACCACAAGCAGAAGGCCGCGATCAACGAGGCGATGCGCATCGTCGGCGAGGCCAACAAGTACCTGTCGGACCAGTCGCCGTGGAAGATCAAGGCGGAGGAGGACCGGCCCCGGCTGGCCACCATCCTGCACACCGCGCTGCAGGCGATCACCGACTGCAACACGCTGCTGACGCCGTTCCTGCCGCACGCCGCTCAGAAGATCCACACGCTGCTCGGCGGCGAGGGCGTGCACGCGCCGATGCCCGAGATCGTCGAGGTGTCCGATCTCGACGGCGGCCCCGGCTACCCGGTGCTGACCGGCGACTACACCGTCGGGACGAAGTGGGAGCCGCGCGAGCTGCGCGCCGGCACGCCGCTGAGCGCGCCGACGCCGGTGTTCAAGAAGCTGGACCCGTCCATCGTGGACGAGGAGCTGGCCCGGCTCGAAGGCTAGAGCGGGTACGGGATGTTGACGTCCTGGGCGTCGGTGACCTCGGTCGCCGGCGCCCAGGCCTCGTAGATGCCCCGTTCGTAGCACTGCGCGCCCAGCGCGGCCACGTTCTGCGGGTCGGGGCGGCACAGGCGCAGCCGCACCCAGGTGCTGTCGGCCGCGAGCACGGTGCAGGGCGCGCCGCGCCAGTGCGCGTAGCGGGTGCGCCGCTGCAGCGACTCGACCGGGTAGCGGGCGGCCCGGCTCATCGCCAGCACCCGGAACTCCTCCGGCGGGTCGGCGACGGCCTCGTACTCCTCGCCCCGGAACGTGCCGATCAGCCGGCTGAACACCGCCTCCGTACGCGGGATCGGCAGGTACTCCTGATCGGCGCTGATCTCGCGCAGCGGGTGCAGCAGCCGCCGCCACTGCGGGCCGACCAGGCGCAGCCAGCCCCGCTGTTCGGGCTGGAAGGTGTACAGCACGATCTCGGTGCCGTCCGGCACGTACGCGACCAGCGCCGCGTGCGCGGGCAGCGGCAGGTCGGCGAAGTCCGCCGTGACCCACTCGGGGATCAGCTCACTGCTGCTCGGCGCGAACCCGGTGCCCAGCACCGCCGCGCCGACCCGGTCGTGCGGCGGCATGGCGACCAGGCCGACCACCGCGTCCCCGATCGACGGCATGTAGTCACGCGGGTCGACGGCCCGCCAGCGCAGCACGTAGGCGATCTCGTCGGCCGCATCCTGGGCCCCGGTGCCGCCCGCGCCCAGCACGGCGAGTTCGGCGGGGGTGCGCAGGTGGGCGATGTCCCACTCGCGGTAGCAGAATCCGTGCGGCAACCGGCCGCGCAGCAGCGCGGTGACACCGGTGGGGTTCAGCGGCATGATCATCCGGGTGCCGCGGCGCACCGTCGCGCTCGCCCGCACGGTGCCGACCAGGTCGGCGGCCTGCCGGTCACGGGGCGGACGCTGGCTGAGCCGGTGCACGTGCTCCCAGCTCACCGCGCGTGACAGCGGCGCGCACAGCGGCGACTCCGGGTGCGACGCGGCCAGCGCCTGCGCACCTGCGGTGACCTCGGCGGCCGGCACGAACCGGTGGTACGCCCACCGGGCCGGGTTGTCCAGGCGCAGGAAGCCCGGCGCGGGCATCTCACTGAACAGCTCGTACGCGGCGCCGCCGGCGATCGCGTCCGCGGCGTAGGCGCGGCCGTCCACGAGGACCGTGCCGCGCTCGGTGTCATTGACGGTCGTCACGAACTCCGACGCTAATCTCCGCGCGTGCCGCCCAGGTGAACACGGCCTGAACAGAAGGCCGCGCGCAGGGTGATCGACCTCGCAGCGGGACGGTCCGCTCACCGACGGCAGCACCGGGTGGGATCATGGCCGGGTGACGAACGATCGCGCCGCGCGGGCCGCCGAACGCCGCTGGGAGTCCTTCCCGCCCGCCCCGGAGCCGCTGCCCCACCCGGTGTTGGACAGCCACACCCACCTCGACATCGTCGCCGAGGACGGCGGCGACCCGGCCACCCAGATCGACGCCGCCGCCAACGTCGGCGTGGACCGCCTGGTGCAGGTGGGCGTCGATGTGAAGTCGTCGCGCTGGGGCGCGGCCTGCGCCGGCGAGCACCCCGCCGTCGTCGCCACCGTGGCGCTGCACCCGAACGAGGCCCCGCGCCTGTCCGATCTGGATGCGGCGCTCGCCGAGATCGCGGCGCTCGCCGAGGACCCGCGGGTGCGCGGCATCGGCGAGACGGGCCTGGACTTCTTCCGTACCAAGGAAGAAGGGTTGCGGCCGCAGGAACGCAGCTTCCGCGCGCACATCGCGCTGGCCAAGCGGGTCGGCAAACCGCTGGTCATCCACGACCGCGACGCTCACGCCGACATCCTGCGGGTGCTCGACGACGAGGGCGCCCCCGAGACGGTGGTGATGCACTGCTTCTCCGGCGACGAGGCGTTCGCCGCCGAGTGCGTGCGGCGCGGCTTCGTGCTGTCCTTCGCCGGCACGGTCACCTTCAAGAACGCCCCGCAGCTGCGGGCCGCCGCCGCGCTGACCCCGCCGGGCCAGATCCTCGTCGAGACCGACGCGCCCTACCTGACGCCGATGCCGTTCCGGGGCAGGCCCAACGCCTCCTACCTGATCCCGCTGACCGTGCGGGCCCTCGCCGAGGCCAAGGGCATGCCGCTGGCCGAGATGTGCGAGGCGATCTCGGACAACGGGAACCGGATCTTCGGGCCCTGGTGAGTGTCGCCGGGCACGTCCAACCCGCGCGGGCCGCCCGATAGCCTGATGGTGTGACCGTTGAACAGGCAAGACTGCTCGGCCCGGCGGAGATCCGGGAGCTGGCCGCGCGGCTCGGCGTCGCGCCGACCAAGAAGCTCGGGCAGAACTTCCTGCACGACCCCAACACCATCCGGCGCATCGTGGCCGCCGCCGAACTCGACCCGGCCGACGTCGCCGTCGAGGTCGGGCCCGGCCTGGGCTCGCTGACCCTGGGCCTGCTGAGCGCCGCCGCGCACGTGCACGCGGTCGAGATCGACCCGCCGCTGGCCGCCGCGCTCGGCGCGACCGCCGCCGAACGCGCCCCCGGGCTCGCCGACCGGCTCACCATCCACAATGGCGACGCCATGCGGGTCACCGCCGCCGAGTTCGACCCGTCGCCCACGGCGCTGGTGGCGAACCTGCCTTACAACGTCGCCGTGCCGGTGGTGCTGCACCTGCTCGCCGAGCTGCCGAGCATCCGGCACGGGCTGGTCATGGTGCAGAAGGAGGTGGCCGACCGGCTCACCGCCCAGCCCGGCAACAAGATCTACGGCATCCCGTCGGTGAAGCTCGCCTGGTACGCCTCGTCCCGGCAGGCCGGAAAGGTGCCGCCCGCGGTGTTCTGGCCGGTGCCCAACGTGGACTCGGGCCTGGTCTCGTTCACCCGCCGCGAACCGCCCCGCGACGACGTCAGTCGCGACGCGGTGTTCGCGGTCGTCGATGCGGCGTTCGCGCAGCGCCGCAAGACGTTGCGGGCCGCGCTGGCCGGCTGGGCCGGGGGTGCCCCGGCCGCGGAGGCGCTGCTGCGCCAGGCGGGCATCGACCCGTCCACCCGCGGCGAGCAGCTCGACGTGCATGCGTTCGCCGCCCTGGCCGCCGCGAAGGGCTGACCGGAGCGGGCGTGGGAGCGGGGTGCCGCCCCGCCGGGTGATCCGGGCGGGGCCAGTACGCTGGTCGGCGTGACAGAGGCATGGACGCTCGGCGACGACGACGATGACCTGGCGGGAGCCTCGTCAGGACCGGTCCGGGTGAGAGTGCCCGCGAAGATCAACCTGCACCTCGGGGTCGGGCCGCTGCGCTCCGACGGCTACCACGAGCTGCACACCGTCTACCACGCCATCTCGGTGTACGACGAGGTCACCGCGCGGTCCGGCGACACCCTCAGCCTCACCATGCAGGGCGAGGGCGTCGGCGAGCTCGAACTCGACGACAGCAACCTGGTCATCCGCGCCGCGCACGCGCTCGCCGCGGCCGCCAAGGTGCCCGCGCACGCCCGCCTGCACCTGCGCAAGACCATCCCGCTCGCGGGCGGCCTGGCCGGCGGCTCCGCCGACGCCGCCGCGACCCTGGTCGCGCTCGACGTGCTGTGGGGCACCGGACTGGGCCGCGACGAACTGGCCCGGATCGCCGCGGCCCTCGGCTCCGACGTGCCGTTCCTGCTGTACGGCGGCACCGCGCTGGGCACCGGCCACGGCGAGGCGGTCAGCCCCGTGCTGGCCCGCGCCAACAAGTGGCACTGGGTGGTGGCGTTCGCCGACGGCGGCCTGTCCACCCCGCAGGTCTACGGCGAACTGGACCGGATGCGCGCCGCCGGCACCGCACCCGCCCCGCTGGGCAGCAGCGACGACCTGCTCAGCGCGCTGCGCCAGCGCGACCCGGCCGTGCTCGGCGCGGCGCTCGGCAACGACCTGCAGGCGGCGGCACTGTCGCTGCGGCCCTCACTGGCCGACACGCTCGACGTCGGCGACAAGGCGGGCGCGCTCGCCAGCCTCGTCTCCGGCAGCGGCCCGACCTGCGTCTTCCTGGCCCGTGACGAACCCCACGGGGCAGACCTCGCCCAAGCGCTGCGGGAGTCCGGCCTGTGCCGCGGCGTGCAGCAGGCGTACGGAGCCGTGCACGGCGCCCGGATAGGCTGATCGGATCATGGCCAACATCATCAATCTCGACCGGGTGAGCAAGGGTTACGGCCCGACCGGCCCGCTGCTCACCGATGTCTCCCTAGGGTTGGACGACGCGGACCGGATCGGCGTGGTCGGCCTCAACGGCGCGGGCAAGTCGACCCTGCTGCGGATGCTGACCAAGACCGAGGACCCCGACTCGGGGCGCGTCACGCACCGGCGCGACCTGCGCGTGTCCGCGCTGCCGCAGGCGCTCGACCTGGCCCCCGACCTGACCGTGCGCGACGTGGTGCTCGGCGACGCCTGGCTGCCCGCCGCGTTCCAGGCCGAGCACGAATGGGCCGGCGACGCGGGCGTCCGCAACATTCTCGACGGCCTCGGCATGCCCGGCCTCGGGCTGGACCAGTCCGTCGGGCCGATGTCCGGCGGCGAACGGCGGCGCATCGCGCTGGCCGCGCTGCTGGTGCGCCCGACCGACCTGCTGATCCTCGACGAGCCCACCAACCACCTCGACATCGCGGGCGTCAACTGGCTGGCCCGCTACCTCAACCAGAGCCTGCGCGGCGCCCTGGTCGTGGTCACCCACGACCGGTGGTTCCTCGATGCGGTCTGCAACCGCATCTGGGAGGTCGCCGACCAGCAGGTGCGGGCGTACGACGGCGGCTTCGCCGCGTGGATCCTGGCCCGCGCCGAACGGGAACGCGTCGCCGCGGTCACCGAGTCCCGCCGACAGAACCTGCTCCGCAAGGAGATCGCCTGGCTGCGCCGCGGCCCGCCGGCCCGCACCTCCAAGCCGAAGTTCCGCATCGACGCCGCCAACGCGCTCATCGCCGACGTGCCCGAGGCCCGCGACCAGGTCACCCTGGCCAAACTGGCCACCGCCCGGCTCGGCCGCCAGGTCTACGACCTGGAGAACGTCACCCTGTACGCCGGGCCGAAACTGATCCTCGACGACGTGACCTGGCACGTCGGCCCCGGCGACCGGATCGCGCTGCTCGGCGCGAACGGCGCGGGCAAGTCGACGCTGCTGCGGCTGCTGGCCAGGGTCACCGACGCGGCCGGGTTCCGCGCGGGTCAGACGGTTCGCCCCGCGTTCCTGTCCCAGGAGCTCGCGGAGCTGCCCGGCGAGTTGCGGCTGCTGGAAGCCGTCGAGCAGGTCGCCCGGAGGGTCAAGCTCGGCGACCGGGAACTGTCCGCGTCGCAGCTCGCCGAGATCTTCGGCTTCACCGACCGCCGGGTGTGGACCCCGGTGGCCGACCTGTCCGGCGGCGAACGCCGACGGCTGCAGCTGCTGCGCCTGCTCGCCGGCGAGCCGAACGTGCTGATCCTCGACGAGCCCACCAACGACCTCGACACCGACACCCTGGCCTCGCTGGAGGACCTGCTCGACACCTGGCCCGGCACGATGGTCGTGGCCAGCCACGACCGCTACCTGGTCGAGCGCGTCTGCGACAAGGTGTACGGCCTGCTCGGCGACGGCAAGATCCGGCACCTGCCCGGCGGCGTCGACGAGTACCTGCAGCGCGTCGACCACGAGGCGGCGCAGGCGGGCGGCACCGCGCCGGTCAAGGACCAGAAAGCGGAGCGCTCCGGCGGGCCGAGCGCGGCCGAGGTGCGCGCGGCGAAGAAGGAGGTCTCGCGCGTCGAGCGGCAGATCGACAAACTCGACCAGCGCGTGGAGAAGCTGCACGCGCAGATGGCCGAGCACGCCACCGACTTCGCGAAGATCGCCGAACTGGACGCGAGCCTCAAGGCCCTGCAGGACGAGCGCGGACTGCTCGAAGACGAGTGGCTCAACCTCGCGGAGCTCATCTCCGAGTAACGGCCCGCACTGGCGGGTAGCGGGTCAGGGGAGGCCTGATAGCCTCACGCATCCCCTGACCCCTCGAACCCGTCGGAGCTGCGACATGGCTTCCCACATGCCCGTCAACCACTCCCTGCGCCCGCTCTACCGTGCGCTGGCCCTGTTCGCCGGGCTGTTCGTGCTGGCGTTCGGCGTGCTCGGCTACCTCGACAGCCAGGGTGAGCCGCTGTTCTACCAGGGCGAGTCCAGCGCGCTGGGCTTGAAGACCAACCCCGCCTTCTCGTACGCGAGCATCGGCGCCGGTGTCGCGGTGCTGCTTGCCACGCTGGTCGGCCGCAACCTGGACCGCTTCGTCGACATGTGGGTCGGCGTCGGCTTCCTGATCGCGGGCACCGCGATGATGGCGCTCCTGCACACCGACTCGAACGTGCTCAACTTCACGATGGCGACCTGCATCGTCTCGTACCTCATCGGCGCGGTCCTGTTCACCGCCGGCATGTACGTCAAGGTCGGCCCCGCCGCCAAGGCCGCCGCCGAGGAGAAGCACCGCCTCGGCCAGGCCTGATTTACCGCGAATCGGTCCCGCCGGGACACTCCCGGCGGGACACTGGGGTCATGCATATCCCGGTCAATCACCGGCTAAGGCCCCAGTGGCGCTTCCTGGCGGGACTGTCGGGTGCGTACCTGCTCACCTTCGGCATCGTCGGCGCCATCCGCACCGCCGGTGAACCGTTCTTCAGCCGCGAGGACACCGAAGCGCTCGGCCTGAAGACCAATCCGGCGTTCGCCTGGCTGTCCATCATCGTCGGCGCGATCGTGCTCGTCGGCGCGATCATCGGCCGCAACATCGACCACTTCATCAACATCTGGGGTGGCGCGGTCTTCCTGCTGGCCGGGCTCATCATGCTCACCGTCATGCAGACGCCGCTGAACAAGCTCAACTACGAGATATCCACCTGCGTGGTCTCGTTCATCATCGGCACGATCATGCTGATCGCCGGGCTCTACGGCAAGGTCGGCACCCCGGCCGAGTCCATCGCCGAAGAGGTGCTGCGCCACAGCACCCGCCCCGGCGACAAGTTCGCCGTCAAACCGCACGCCAACAAGTAAGGGTTATTTGTTGCCCTTGCGGGTCAGCAGGACGGGCTTGGCCTCCAGCTGCGCCAGCCCGTTCCAGCACAGGTTCACCAGGTGCGCGGCCACCGTCTCCTTGCGCGGCTTGCGCACCTCCAGCCACCAGCGGCCGGTCAGCGCCACCATGCCCACCAGAGCCTGCGAGTACAGCTCCGCGAGCTTCGGGTCGTACCCACGCGCCTTGAACTCCGCGCCGAGGATGTGCTCGACCTGGTGCGCGACATCGTTGAGCACCGACGAGAAGTTGCCCGAAGAGGACATCACCGGCGACTCGCGCACCAGCACGCGGAAGCCGTTGGTCTCCTCCTCGATGTAGTCCAGCAGCGCCAGCGCCGCCTGCTCCAGCAGCTCGCGGGGGTGTCCCGCGGTCAGCGCCGAGGTGACCCGGGTCAGCAGGGAGGTGACCTCGCGGTCCACCACCACGGCGTACAGGCCTTCCTTGCCGCCGAAGTGCTCGTACACCACAGGTTTGGAGACCTTGGCGCGGGAGGCGATCTCCTCGATCGAGGTCGCGTCGAAACCGCGCTCGGCGAACAGCTGCCGGCCGACGGCGATCAGCTGCTCGCGGCGCTGGGAGAAACTCATCCGCACCCGTGAGCCGGTCTTCGGGGCGGCAGCCTGCCGGGCCGGCCGGGCGTCACGGGAGTCGTCTGCCACGCCCCCATCCTGCCAGGAGGACGGGGGCGGTGTGGGAGTGCCGGTCGTGTCGACAGTCACCGGGCGAGCTTGAGCTCGGCGTCGCGGTCGATCATCTTCGCCTGGAGCCGGTCGGCCTTGGGCCACTTGACGTTCGTCGCCCAGCCGAACTTCTCGAAGAACCAGATCACCCGGGCCGAGATGTCGATCTGGCCGCGCATCACCCCGTGCCGGGCACAGGTCGGGTCCGAGTGGTGCAGGTTGTGCCAGCTCTCGCCGAACGACATGATCGCCAGCGGCCAGAAGTTCGACGCCTTGTCACCCTCGCGCATCTCGAACGGGCGCTCGCCGTACACGTGGCAGACCGAGTTGATGGCCCAGGTGACGTGGTGCAGCAGGCCGATGCGGATCAGGCCGGCCCAGAAGAACGCGGTCAGCGCGCCCTGCCACGACATGGTCACCAGGCCGCCGACGACGGCCGGCGCGAACGCGGTGGTCAGCGACAGCAGGCCGAACATCTTGTCGACCTTGGCGATGTCCTTGTCGGCCAGCAGGTCCGGCGCGAAACGCTTGCGGTTGGACAGCTCGCGGGCGAACAGCCAGCCCACGTGGGCGTGGAACATGCCCTTGGTCAGGCCCTTGAACGAGTTGCCGAAGCGCCACGGCGAGTGCGGGTCGTCCTCCAGGTCGGAGTACTGGTGGTGGCGGCGGTGGTCGGCGACCCACTGGGTCGGCGAGCCCTGCACGGCCATCGCGCCGGCGACCGCCAGCGTCACGCGCAGCCAGCGCGTCGCCTTGAACGAGCTGTGCGTCAGGTAGCGGTGGTAGCCGACGGTGATGCCGAGGCCCGTCACCACGTACATCACCGCGAAGATCACGACGTCGGTGACGTTCAGCCAGCCGCCCCAGGCGACCGGGACCACAGCGAACAGCGCCAGGAACGGCAGGACCACGAAGGCCCAGAGCCCGATCAAGGTGCCCTTGGACTGGGCTCCCTCGGTCAGCGGCTTCTGTCCGCGCGCGGTCGCCGCGGTGCCGGTAGGCGTGTCGATGGCTGTCGTGGTCATGGCACCTCGCTGGAGCTGGTGGAAGGCATAATTTGTGCTACCTACGACACCGTAACCTACGGGACCGTAGTTTGACAGATCCCGTAACTGTGAATTTCCCGCACAAGGGTCGTACGTCCGTTCTAACGTGCGCCTATGCGATCGGACGAACGCGATGGGCTGCGACGGTGGGCACTGCGGTTGCGTGAGGCCGGTTCGACTGTGCCGGAGATCGCGGCGACGCTGGGGGTGGCTCGCTCGACGGCGTTCACCTGGGTTCGCCACGTGCCGCTGCCCGACACCGACGAACGAGTGGCCCGTCGGCGTGAACACTCGAAACGCATGACGGACGCCCAGTGGTCCGCGCACCGGCCGCAACGCGACGAACGGCACGGCGAAGTCGTCGGCACGGCTGCCGCAGCGGTCGGGCGACTCAGCGATCGTGAGGGGCTGGCCAGAAGTGGGCGACCGGAGGCGGCGGGGTAGGCGCTAAGCTGTCAGGCGACCCGATCGGCTGTGGTGTAATTGGCAACACTCGCGCCTTTGGAGCGCGCTTTCCAGGTTCGAGCCCTGGCAGCCGAGCTAGCAACGTGTTCAGATCGACGTTAGGCAGCTCGTGACTCGTACGGTGATCGTCCTCGCGGCTGGCGAGGGTAAGCGGATGAAGTCGGATCTGCCGAAGATGCTGCACCCGCTCCTCGGCCGCTCCCTGGTCGGCCACGTGCTGGCGGCCGCCGCGCCGCTCGCGGCGGAGCGCACCCTGGCCGTGGTCGGCAACCGTGCCGACCAGGTCACCGCACACCTCGCCGAGATCGCGCCGGACGTCACGACCGCGCTGCAGGCCCAGCAGAACGGCACCGGACATGCGGTGCGCATCGCGATCGAGGCGCTCGGCGAGCTGGACGGCACCGTGGTCGTGCTCAACGGCGACGTGCCGCTGCTGCGCGCGCAGACGCTGCGGGACCTGGTCGAGGCGCACGAGTCGGCGGGGGCGGCGGCGACAGTGCTGGGCGCGTCGGTGCCGGACCCGACCGGTCTGGGCCGGCTGGTCCGCGACGCCGACGGCGGGCTGTCCCGCATCGTCGAGGAGCGTGACGCGACGCCGGAGCAGCGGGCGATCCGCGAGATCAACGCGGGCATCTACGCCTTCGACGCGGCCGCGCTGCGGACCGCGCTGGCGAAGCTGACCACCGACAACGACCAGGGCGAGGAATACCTCACCGACGTCTTCGAACTGTTCGTCACGGAGGGCTCGCCGGTGCGCGTGCACCTGGCCGGTGACGCGACCGAGACGCTGGGCTGCAACGACCGGGCCGAGCTGGCCTCGCTGCGGGCGCTGCTGCGCGACCGGATCAACCTCGACCTGATGCGGTCCGGGGTGACCATCATCGACCCGGCCACGACCTGGGTCGACGCCACGGTGACCGTGGAGCGCGACGCGCTGCTGGAGCCGAACACCCAGCTGCGCGGGGCGACCAGTGTCGGCACGGGCGCGGTGGTGGGCCCGGACGTGACGCTGATCGACACGATCGTGGGCGAGCAGGCCCAGGTCGTACGCGCGCACGCGGTGCAGGCCGAGATCGGCCCGAACGTGTCCGTGGGCCCGTACGCGTACCTGCGTCCGGGGGCGCGGATCGGGCGCAAGGGCAAGGTCGGCACGTTTGTAGAGATCAAGAACGCGTCGCTGGGCGAGGGCACCAAGGTGCCGCACCTGACGTACGTGGGTGACGCGACGATCGGCGAGCAGACCAACATCGGCGCGGGCAACCTGTTCGCGAACTACAGCGGCAGCACCAAGAGCCACACCGTGATCGGCTCACACGTGAAGACGAGCTGTGACACCACGTTCGTGGCGCCGGTGCAGGTCGGCGACGGCGCGTACACGGCGGCCGGTTCGGTGATCGACAAGGACGTGCCGCCGGGGGCGCTGGCGGTGGCGCGGGCGCACCAGCGCAACATCGAGGGCTGGGTGCGCCGGTCACGTCCGGGCAGCGCGGCGGCGGAGGCGGCCGAGCGGGCCGAGTCGGCGCGGCAGAACGCCCCCGAAGAGGGCTGACCCCCAACGAGTGCGAAAGGCGCGATCCCGCGGGGGGTCGCGCCTTTTTCGTCTGCTGAGTGGGCCAGGTCAGCGGCGGCCGGGCTGCTCGTCCTCGTCCTCGAGCCAGCCGCGCTTGGCGGCCTCGGCCCCGAGGGAGAACTGATTCTTCGCGCCGGTGGTCTGCTTGAGGCTGGCGATGTGGTCGTGCACGGCGCGCTCGCTGAGGAAGACCAATTTGGTGATCGTCTGCACGGTGAAGCCCGCGGCGAGCAGCAGGAGGATCCGGCGCTGAACGAGCGTCGGTTCTCCGGACCGGTCCCTGGCCATCGAGCGCAGCCTTTCTGTACGGGCAGTTGTGCTTAACGAAGGTAGCGCCCGCCGTCGGGGGCGGGCAAGGCACCCCGGTGTCACCTGCGTGAACTCCGGGGCAAGCGGTCTGTCCGTGATCTGTCGCACCCGGGAACGGGCTTGCTGGCCGGTTGGCGAACCGCCGGGAGAGGATGAACCGAAAAGGTGATACTGACCGCAGACCATCGTGAAGGGGCGGCAAGCCGATGGGCAGCATCGTCACTGAGAACCGCAAGAACCTGATGCTTTTCTCGGGCCGGGCCTACCCCGAGCTCGCGAAGGAGATCGGCGAGGTGCTGGGCGTGGGGGTGACCCCGACGACGGCGTACGACTTCGCCAGCGGTGAGACGTTTGTCCGTTACAAGGAGTCCGTCCGCGGTTCGGACGCCTTCATCGTGCAGTCCATGAGCGCCCCGGTGAACAACTGGATCATGGAAACTCTGCTCATGGTGGACGCGGCCAAGCGCGGGTCGGCCAAGCGCATCACCGTGGTGCTGCCGTTCTACCCGTACGCCCGCCAGGACAAGAAGCACCGCGGCCGCGAGCCGATCTCCGCCCGCCTCATCGCGGACCTGCTCAAGACGGCCGGTGCGAACCGCATCCTCACTGTCGACCTGCACACCGCGCAGATCCAGGGCTTCTTCGACGGCCCGGTGGACCACTTGTTCGCGATGGACGTGCTGGCCGACTACGTGCAGGCCAACTACGGCCACCGTGAGCTGACCGTGGTGTCGCCGGACTCGGGCCGGGTGCGGGTCGGTGAGCGCTGGACCGACCGTCTCGGCGGCTGTCCGCTGGCGTTCATCCACAAGACCCGCGACCCGCTCAAGCCGAACCAGGTGGTGGCGAACCGGGTCATCGGCGAGGTCGCCGGGCGCACCTGCATCCTGGTCGACGACATGATCGATACTGCGGGCACCATCTGCAAGGCCGCCGACATCCTGTTCGACAACGGCGCCGCGGACGTCATCGTGACCACCACGCACGCCGTGCACTCCGACCCGGCCACCGAGCGCCTGAAGAACAGCCGGATCAGCGAGGTCATCGTGACCAACACGCTGCCGCTGGGCTCGGACAAGCAGTTCGACAAGCTGACCGTGCTGTCCATCGCGCCGCTGCTGGCCCGCGCGATCCGCGAGGTCTTCGACGACGGCTCCGTCACGACCCTCTTCGGCGGCCTCAGCTGACCGACGCGTCCGCGCCGTCGGGGCGTGGTCGCGCCGACGCCTGCCCTTTCATCGACGTTGGCCTATCACATCGAATCGGAGCGCCGATTTCTCGATGTGATAGGCCAACGTCGATGTGAAGCGCGGTGGGCCGCAGGTGTGCGGAGCTGGGGTGATTTGAGCCGCCCCGCCGGGGATCACCGAAAGTGATCGGGTACAGTAATCGGGTTGCCACGGCGAGGGTGCCCTGCGGGTCGAAAAGCCTGTTGATGGCGCCGTGATCGACGCGGTGCTCCGGGTCATGGTTACCCCGCGCGCCCTCGTTCGCTCGGCCTGACAGAGACCCGTTGAGCAGGAGAAGAATCGTGTCTGAAGTAAAGATCAGCGCCGAGCCGCGTACCGAGTTCGGCAAGGGCGGCGCGCGCCGCACCCGCCGTGCGGGCCTCGTGCCCGCCGTCATCTACGGTCACGGTGAGGCCCCGCGCCACATCGCCGTCCCGGCCCGTGAGTTCGCCGCCGCGATCCGCCACGGTGGCATCAACACCGTCTTCGAGCTGGTCGGCCCCGACGGCACCAAGACCCTGGCCCTGCCGAAGGCCATCCAGCGCGACCCGCTGAAGGACACCTTCGAGCACATCGACCTGATCATCGTCAAGCGCGGCGAGCAGGTCACCGTCGACGTTCCGGTGCACCTGGTCGGCGAGGCCGCCAAGGGCACGCTGGTCATGCACGAGCACGACAAGATCTCGATTATCGCCGAGGCGCTGCACCTGCCGGAGTTCGTCGAGGCCTCGATCGAGGGCCTGGAGGCCGGCTCGCACGTCACCGCCGGTGACATCAAGCTGCCGAAGGGCGCGCAGCTGGCCGTCGAGGCCGACACCATGGTCGCCGTGGTGACCCAGGCCCCGACCGCCGAGCAGCTCGAGGGCGAGACCGCCGAGGCTCCGGAGGCCGCCGAGGCCGAGGCCGCCGAGGCTGCCGAGCCCGTGGCCGCCGAGGCCTGATCCACGTTCGCCCGTGGCGTCCTTCATGCTGTAGAAGCGTGAAGGACGCCACGAGTGTTTTCAGGGGAGTGTTGATGGAGCAGGCCGCACCGTGGCTGATCGTGGGCCTGGGCAACCCGGGGCCGCAGTATGCCGGCAACCGGCACAACGTCGGGTTCTTCATCGCCGACCTGCTGGCCGAGCGCACCGGCGTGAAGTTCGGCCGGCACCGCAAGGCCGTCGCCGACGTGGCCGAGGCGCGGCTGGGCTACGGCGTGGACGCGCCGCGGCTGGTGCTGGTGAAGCCGTTGACCTACATGAACCTGTCGGGCGGGCCCGCCGCGGCGCTGAGCCAGTTCTACAAGGTGCCGGTCGAGCAGATCATCGCCGTGCACGACGAGCTGGACATCCCGTACGGGCAGCTGCGGTTGAAGGTGGGCGGCGGCGAGGGCGGCCACAACGGGCTGCGTTCGATGAGCAAGTCGTTGGCCACCAAGGAGTACCTGCGGGTGCGGTTCGGGGTGGGCCGGCCGCCCGGCCGCCAGGACCCCGCGGACTTCGTGCTGTCCGACTTCTCCGCGGTGGAGCGCAAGGAGCTGGACTTCCTGGTGGACCGGGCGGCGGACGCGGTCGAGGCGATCGTCAAGGGCGGCCTGGCCGCCGCGCAGCAGACCTATCACACAGCCTGATCCCGGACAGTTCTCCGCCGTCACATTTGCCCCTTTCTCGCGTTGTAACCGTCAGGCGCATCTGCCACAGACCAGTTTCCGCAGGTCACTCGCAGGTGCCGCCGGGTCGTGACGGGGGGGCATTCATGGAGCAGCGCCGAGACGACGATCGGCGCGGCCCGCGGCCCTACCCGCAGCGCCACCGGCACATCGACGCTTCCGGGGCGCTGTCCTACACCGCCACACCGACCCCGGCGGGTCCGGCGCCGTTCAGCCCCGCGCCGGTGGGACTGGTCGCGGTGCGCCCGCAGACGCCACAGCACCGGCCCCCGGCCGGACGCCGGCCGCTGCACCGGGGCAGCACCCACATCGGCACGCCGGTGCGCGTGCTCGACCGTCGCAAGGGCTGGGAGCAGCGCTATCTGCGTACGCTGCTCGGCTCCGACCTGCTCGTCGGCGCGGCCGCGGGCGTGCTCGTCTACATGCTGCGCTTCGGCAGCGAGATCACGCCGTACACCAGTACGTACGTTTTGCTGTCGCTGGCGCTGCCGTTCGCGCTCGTCGCGTCGCTGGCGCTGACCAGGGCCTACGACAAGCGTTACCTGTACGTCGGCACGCAGGAGTACGACCGGGTCATGCGCGGCGGGCTGTGGCTGATCGCGACCGCGGCCGTCGGCTCGTACGCCCTCGAACTGCCCACCGCCCGCTCGTACGTGCTGATCGCGCTGCCCGCCGCCACCGGCACGCTGGTGCTGACCCGGTTTCTGATCCGCAAGTCGCTGCACCGGCGGCGTGAACGCGGCGACTGCCTGCGCCGGGTCGTCGTGGTCGGGCACGAGTTGGCCATCATCGGGCTGACCCGGCAGCTGTGCCGCGAGCGCTTCCACGGCCTGGAGGTCGTCGGGGCGTGCGTGCCGCGCGGCAGCGACGGCCGCGTCGGCCTGCCCGTGTACGGCACGTTCGAGGACGTCGCGCCGGCCGTGCGGGCCGCGGGCGCGGACACCGTGATCGTGCTCAGCTGCCCAGAGCTCGACGGGCACGCGCTGCGCCGGATGGCCTGGCAGCTGGAGCGCGACGAGACCGACCTGATCGTGGCCAGCTCCCTGATCGACGTCGCCGGCGGGCGCACGACCATCCGCCCGGTCGACGGGCTGCCGATGTTGCACGTGGAACATCCGCGGCTGTCCGGCGGCAGCCGGGTGATGAAGGAGCTGATGGACCGGGTCGGCGCGGCGCTGCTGCTGGTGCTGTCCGCGCCGCTGCTCGTGGTGATCGCGATGGCGCTGCGCATCGACTCGCCCGGACCGGCCCTGTTCAAGCAGGTACGGGTCGGCAGGGACGGCCGCGAGTTCGTCATCTACAAGTTCCGTACCATGTACACCGACGCCGAGGCACGGCTTGCCGAGCTGAAGCATCTCAACGAGCACGACGGAGTGCTGTTCAAGATCCGGGACGATCCGCGGGTGACCGCGATGGGCCGCTGGATGCGCCGCTACTCGCTGGACGAGCTGCCGCAGTTGCTGAACGTGCTGCTGGGGCAGATGTCGCTGGTGGGGCCGCGGCCGCCACTGCCCCGCGAGGTTGCCGAATACGCCGCCGACGTGTGGCGCAGGCTGGCGGTGAAGCCCGGCATGACAGGACTCTGGCAGGTCTCCGGGCGATCCGACCTGCCGTGGGAGGAGGCGGTCCGTTTGGACCTCCGCTATGTCGAGAACTGGTCAATGTCCATGGACCTGCTCATACTCCTGCGTACGCTGACCGCCGTTGCCCGTAGCTCTGGAGCGTACTGATGCCCCCGGTGGAAGACGGCGCCTTCGCCGTATGGCTGGCCCGACAGGCCGGCGACCTGCTGCTCGCCCTGCGCGACGAACTCGGATTCGACGACCCGGCCGGCCTGCGCGCCGCCGGTGACAAGCGCTCGCACGACCTGCTCATGACCGAGCTGGGCCGCTGGCGGCCCGCCGACGCGGTGCTGAGCGAGGAGGGCGTCGACGACCCCGCCCGGCTCACCGCCAACCGGCTGTGGATCATCGACCCGCTGGACGGCACCCGCGAGTTCGGCGAGCAGGGCCGCGCCGACTGGGCCGTGCACGTGGCGCTGTGGCGGCGTACCGGCGAGAGCACCGGCGTGCTCGCCGCGGGGGCCGTCGGCCTGCCCGCGCAGCAGCGGGTGCTCGGCAGCGAGCCGGCCGCGCCGTACCCGCCGCTGTCCCCGCAGGTCGCCGCGGGCGGCCCGATCCGCATCGCGACCAGCCGCACCCGGCCGCCGTACTTCCTGGCCGCCGTTGCCGAGCAGGTCGGCGCCCAGCTGGTGCCGATGGGCTCGGCGGGCGCGAAGATCGCCGCCGTGGTCACCGGTGAGGTCGACGCCTACATCCACGGCGGGGGCCAGTACGAGTGGGACTCGGCCGCCCCGGTCGCCGTCGCGGCCGCGGCGGGACTGCACACCTCGCGCATCGACGGTTCGCCGCTGATCTACAACCAGTCGGACGCGAGCCTGCCCGATCTCCTCGTCTGCCGCCGCGATCTGGCCGCTGACCTGCTGTCGGCCGTGTCACAGCATTCTTGATCGGCAAGCGCGACCGCGTGTACGGTAGATTCCCGAGTAATTCACTAGGAAAGGTCTGGATATGATCCAGCCTGCGTCTGAGCAGCCGGCTGCGTACCGGGTCTCCCACCTCGACGCTCTCGAAGCAGAGAGCGTCTTCGTGATGCGGGAGGTGGTGGCGGAGTTCGAGCGTCCGGTGCTGCTGTTCTCGGGTGGCAAGGATTCGATCGTGATGCTGCGCCTGGCGCAGAAGGCGTTCGCCCCGGGCCGGATTCCTTTCCCGGTGATGCACGTCGACACGGGTCACAACTTCCCCGAGGTGCTCGAATATCGGGACCGGCGGGTGGACGAGCTCGGCCTGCAGTTGATCGTGGCGTCGGTGCCGGAGGCGATCGCGCGTGGTCTGGTGACCGAGCCTGCTGGTGGGTCGCGGAACCGGATCCAGACGCCGGTG
>NZ_JBEZEB010000034.1:0-87855 GCF_040648615.1 Catellatospora sp. NPDC049111
GTCCGCGTCGGCGTCGCGGACCGCGGGCCGGTTCTCGACCCGCGGGGGCGGGTCAGCTCGCCCAGACCTCGAACTCGGAGAGCTGCCCGGCGGGCCAGCCGGTGTTGGCGGTGAAGTTCAGCCGCACGTACCGGGTGGAGGTCGCCGGGAAGGTGATGGTCACCGTGTTGCCCGAGGACGGGTTGAACGTGTACCCGGCCGAGTTCACGATGGTGCTGAACGTCGAGCCGTTGGCGCTGCCCTGCACGGACAGCGTCTGGGTGCGGCTGGCCCACGCCGACGGCGGCGGCAGCTTGAGCACGATGCGGCTGACCGTGGTCGCCGCGCCGAGGTCGACCTGCAGCCACTGCGGGAACGCGTTGTTGGCGCTCTCCCAGTACGAGTCGGCGTTGCCGTCGACGGTGTTGCCCGGCCCGTAGTTCTGGGTGTAGCTGCTGGCCTGGGTGGGCTTGTTGCGGGCCAGGTTGGACGCCGGGGCGGCGCTGGTCGTGGCGGTAGCCGTGTTCGACGGGGCCGAGGTGTTGCCGGCCGCGTCCTGGGCGGTGACCGTGAAGCTGTACGTCGTCGACGGGCTCAGCCCGGTCACCGTGTACGACGTCCCGGTCGCGCCCGCGACGACGTTGCCCGCCTGACGCACCTGGTAGCCGGTGACGCCGACGTTGTCCGTCGACGCCTGCCAGGACAGCGACACGCTGCTGCTGGTCTGCCCGGTGACGGTCAGGTTGCCCGGCGCGGTGGGGGCCTGGGTGTCGTTCTGCGGCGGCTGCGCGGTGCCGTACACCTCGAGGCCGGAGCACTGCGCCGCCGGCCAGCCGGTGTTCCCGCTGATGTTGAGCCGCACGTAGCGGGCCGTGGCCGCGGTGAAGTTCAGCGTGACGGTGTTGCCCACGGCCGGGTTGAACACCACCCCGGCGGAGTTGACCAGCGTGGCGAACGTGGAGCCGTTGGTGCTGCCCTGCACGGACAGCGTCTGGGTGCGGGTCTCCCAGCCCGCGGGCAGCTTCAGCACGATCCGGCTGACCGTGGCGGCCGCGCCGAGGTCGACCTGCAGCCACTGCGGGAACGCGTTGTTGACGCTCTCCCAGTACGTGGCCTGGTTGCCGTCGACCGCGTTGGCGGGCACGAAGCTGCCGTTGGTGCTGCTGGCCGAGGTGGGCTTGCCGCGCGCGAGGTCGGACTCGACGGGCGGCTGGCCGCCGACGACCGGCTGCGTCGGCCGGACCGCGGTGAGCGCGAGCTGGCCCTTGAGCATGCGGCCGCCGTCGGCGGTGATGCGCAGGTAGTAGTCCGACGAGCAGACGGTGCCGTCCTCGTCGAGGGTGACGATGCCGGAGTCGGTCGGCACCTGCGAGGCGTTCTCGGCGGTCTTGGCGATCTGGTTGCCCTCGTTGTACTCGTCGAACATGGACACGTACAGGCCCTGCGCGCCGACGCGGATCATGTTGTAGAGGTGCCGCCAGTAGAAGTCACCGTGGTAGCGGTGGTGCGAGGACAGGTCGCCGGGCATCACGCACGGCTGGTAGTCGATGCCCCGGTTGTTGCACTCGGCCTGGTCGGGGACGTTGACGTTGGTGTAGAACCAGTCCAGGCCGTTGACGTCGCCGGTGCGGCCGACCATCCACGGCGAGATCATGTTGAACGCCGTGTACACGTCGAAGAAGCCCGCGCGGGAGTCGTTGATCCCCTGCCGCCAGTAGGTGGGGACGCCGCCGATGACGTAGCAGCCCTGGGCCTTGAACCAGTTCAGGACCTCCAGGCAGGCCGCGGGCGCGAACGGGCGGCCCGGGTCGTTGAAGCCGAAGCCCCAGATGCACACGACCGGCTTGCCGTTCTGGCGGGCGTACGCCGGGGACGAGGTGTACGCCGACATCTTGGTGGTCCAGTCGGTCTTCAGCTCCGACTGCATGTTCGTCCAGTTGGTGACGTCGTACATGATGTAGAACTTGCGCCCGTAGGCCTCGGCCGCGGTGCGGACCTTGGCGGCCATCGCGTCGCGGGTCGGGCCCTCGCCGCCGAACGGGTTGAACCGCTGCAGCGCCGCGGTGTCGCAGCCGTGCTGCTGCATCCACTGGAAGTGCAGGTTCACCGTGGACTGGTCGTAGGACGAGAACAGCTTCGCGGGCTGGCCGCTGCCGAGGTTCGCGTACGCGGTCTGGTATTGGGCGGGGTAGTCGCGCATGTCCGGCCAGGACACGATCGCGTTGTTGCTCGGCGACGGCGGCTGGCCCCAATTGTTGCTCCAGTGCCACCAGCCGTTGATCGGGGCCCCGTCGCCGGTGCAGGCGAACCACCCCTGGTAGCCGACCGATATCTTGCCGACGACGTCGCCGGGCGGGCTGGCCGCCGCGGCCGGGGCCGCCGCCGTGAGCCCTCCGGCGATGGCGCCGCCTGTCGCGGCCAGCGCCGATCCGGACGCCACGGAGGTGACGAACCTCCGCCGGGATACTGCCATGACGCACTCCCTTCCTGCACAGCCGGAGGGTGGCGTGGCGCGGGAGCGTGGCACCCTCCGTCACCGGACATCGGATGTCCGGCAGCGAACGGCGGTGAGCGGGACCGCATCCCCGGGCGGGGATTGGCAAAACCCTATGCCCGTGTCCCGGGCACGGCAAGATGTCGACGGAAACAATTCCAAAACCGACTCGCAACATCACCGTTTGTAGCACCGTTGCGTGCAAGTGCTTGCACGATCGGAGTCATCGGGTCAGTGCGAGCGCCACCTCGGCGGCCGGGTACGGCGTGTCGAGCACGCCGCCGAACAGCTGCCAGTAGAAGTCGTTCATGATCGAGGCCACCGGCGCATGCCGGACGATCATGTCGGCGAGCTCCGGCACCACACCGTCCGGCCGCTTCCCGGCGGCGCACTCGCGGATGTAGGCGTTGCGCTCGGCGGGTCCGCCGTCACCGGGCACGGGCACGCCCACCACCCGGTGGACCAGCCAGTTCACCAGGGTCATCCGGACGTACCCGGCGTCGTGGTCAGCGTGGTGGGCCAGGAACGCCGATTCCTGTGGGGACAGCGCGAACCGGGACGACACCGCCAGCCCGAAGTCGGCGAAGTAGACGCGCCGGCCGTCGGTGAGCAGGTTGCGCAGGTGGGCGTCGAAGTGGTGCAGACCCTGCGCCCGCAGGAAGTCCACGCCGTCGACCATGCCCTGCTCCATCATCCGGCAGGCCGCGATCAGCTCCTCGCCACCGGCCGCCAGGGGCCCGGCCAGCCAGTCGCCGAGCTGGTGCGGGAGGTGCTCGAGGAACAGGACCAGGCTCGCCGAGGCCGCCGCCAGCGCCTCCAGCCGCTCGCGGACCGCCTGGTCGCCGCCCAGGAACGCGACCGTCACGTCGAGGTCGGCGTGCTCGGCGGGGACGGCCGGGGCGCCGGGCAGCACCCGCCAGTGGTACATCAGCGGGAAACCCGGGTTCCGGCCGGCCAGCACCCAGTTGGTGGCGAGGGTGTTCGCGGCCAGCTCGCGCCAGGCCCCGAAGCCGGGCGAGACGATGCCGTACTGGCAGTGCGTGGGCAGCCCGTGCAGGTTCGCGGTGGAGCGCACGTGCTCGGGGCGGCGCTCCAGGTCGGTCAGCGGGATGCGTTTGACGAACACGGCCGTCCCGCCCACGTCGAGCCGGGCCGTGACACCGCCGATGCCCACGCCGACCACTTCCGCCGCGGCCAGCCGGTCGGCGAGTTCGGCGTCGCTGAGCAGCGCGAGCGCGGCCGAGGCGGCGTAGTGGCGGGCCAGCCGCGCGCCGTACGCCAGGCCGTCGTCTCGCATGGTGGTCCTCCCCCGTCGTCGTGACGGGAGACTACCGGCAGATGATCATTCGCGCTCGTCGGCGAAGCCGAGCCCGCGCTCGGCGAGCGCCTCGCGCAGGATGCGGATGGCCTTCGGGCCGACCCCGTGCAGGTCGAGCAGGTCTTTCTTGGTCAGCTCGGAGATCGCGGACAGTGTGGTGTGACCCGCCAGGTCGAGGGCCCGGTTCGCCGGTGCGCTGATCTTCGGGATCTCGTCGCCCGCCGCTGTGCTCATGGCACCGATCGTAGATCAGGGCCCCGACATGGCCTGGTCCGGCGATGATGGAGGGTGTGGAGACCATGGCCGCGTGGGAGGTCGCCGCGCCGGGGCCGATCGCGACGCGCCCGCTGCGGGCGGTGCGCCGGCCGGTGCCCGAGCCGGGCGCGGGCGAGCTGCTGGTACGCGTACGCGCCTGCGCGGTGTGCCGCACCGACCTGCACGTCGCGGAGGGCGACCTGCCGCCGCACCGCAGCCCGGTGGTCCCCGGCCACCAGGTCGTCGGCGAAGTCGTCGCGCTCGGCGACGCCGTCACCGGCTGGGCGGCCGGCGAGCGCGCGGGCATCGCCTGGCTGCGCCACACCGACCAGACCTGCGTGTACTGCCGCCGCGGCCAGGAGAACCTGTGCCCGGCCTCCCGCTACACCGGCTGGGACGCCGACGGCGGCTACGCCGAGTACGCCACCGTGCCCGCCGACTACGCCTACCGGCTGCCGGAGGGTTACGACGACGCGCATCTCGCGCCGCTGCTGTGCGCGGGCATCATCGGTCACCGGGCGCTGCGCCGGGCGGAGCTGCCGCCCGGCGGCACGCTGGGCATCTACGGCTTCGGTTCGTCGGCGCACCTGACCACGCAGGTCGCGATCGCCCAGGGCGCGACGGTGTACGTGATGACCCGCTCGCCCGCCGCGCGCGAGCTGGGCCTGAGCCTGGGCGCGGTATGGGCGGGCGGCGCGGACGAGCCGCCGCCCGTGCCGCTGGATGCGGCGATCCTGTTCGCGCCGGTCGGCGACCTGGTGCCACCGGCACTGTCCGCCCTGGACCGGGGCGGGACGCTGGCGATCGCGGGCATCCATCTCACCGACATCCCGGTGCTGAACTACGAGCGGCACCTGTTCGAGGAGCGGCAGCTGCGCAGCGTCGCCGCGAACACCCGCGACGACGGGCGCGAGTTCCTGGCCCTGGCGGCGGCACACCCGCTGGCGGTGAGCGTGACGCCGTACCCGCTGGACCGGGCCGATGCGGCGCTCGCGGATCTGGCGGGCGACCGGGTCGAGGGCGCGGCGGTGCTCATACCGTGAAGTATGAATTTTGCTTGAGCATGTAAATTTCTTGCACATTTCGCATCACATTTTCTACGCTGCTGCCTGTGTCAGACGTGATCGCAGAAGCCACGGGGCTCGTCAAGACCTACCCGCCGCGGGACAAACGTTCCTCCCCCTTCACCGCCGTCGACGGCATCGACTTCGCGCTCCAGCGGGGAGAGGCCTTCGGCTTCCTCGGCCCCAACGGCGCCGGCAAGTCCTCCACCATGCGGATGATCGCCTGCGTCTCCCCGCCCACCGCGGGCACGCTGCGCGTGCTCGGCCTGGACCCGGCCACCGACGGCCGCCGCATCCGCGCCCGGCTCGGCGTCGTGCCGCAGGACGACGCGCTCGACAGCGAACTCAGCGTGCGCGAGAACCTGCTCATCTACGGCCGCTACTTCGGACTGCCCACCCGCCTCATCGACGAGCGGGCCACCCAGCTGCTGGACTTCGCGCAGCTGTCCGACAAGGCCGGCGAGCGCGTCGAAGCGCTGTCGGGTGGCATGCGCCGCCGCCTCACCATCGCCCGCTCGCTGATCAACGAGCCTGAGCTGCTGCTGCTCGACGAGCCCACCACCGGGCTCGACCCGCAGGCCCGGCACGTGCTGTGGGACCGGCTGTTCCGGCTCAAGCAACAGGGCGTGACCCTGGTGCTGACCACCCACTACATGGACGAGGCCGAGCAGTTGTGCGACCGGCTCGTGGTGATGGACGGCGGGAAGATCGTCGCCCACGGCTCCCCCGCCGAGCTGATCGCCAAGCACGCCACCCGCGAGGTCCTCGAACTGCGCTTCGGCATCGGCGAGCAGGCCGCCGCCCTCGACAAGCTGCGCCAGTCGGTGACCGGCGACCGGATCGAGGAGCTGCCCGACCGGCTGCTGTGGTACACCGCCGAGGGTGACGCCGCGCTGTCCGCCGCGCACGCCCTCGGCCTGACCCCGCTGACCGCGCTGGTGCGCCGGGCGAGCCTGGAGGACGTGTTCCTCGCCCTCACCGGCCGGACGCTGGTCGACTGATGACGACCGCCACCAAGTCGCCGGGCATGGCCCTGCGCTTCTACCGCTACTGCTGGCTGCACTACCGGCGCAACTGGAAGGGCACCATCGTCATCAGCGTGGCCAACCCGCTGCTGTTCCTGGTCGCCATCGGCGCCGGGCTGGGCGCCGTGGTCGGCTCGCACGTCGACGCCCTGGGCGGTGTCAGCTACCTGGCGTTCTTCGCCCCCGGCATGCTGGCCGCCGCGTCCATGCAGAACGGCATGATCGAGTCCGCGTTCCCGGTCAGCTACCAGCGCATGCCCGGCCGGGCGTACCCGGTCGCCGTGTCCACGCCGCTGGAGCCGGTCGACGTGCTGCACGGGCACGCGCTGTTCATGGCCGTGAAGATCGCCATCGGCGCGGCCGCGTTCTGTGCGGTGATGTTCATGTTCGGGGTCGCCGCGTCGCCGCTGGCCGTGCTGGCGCTGCCCGCCGCGGTGCTCACCGGGTTCGCGTTCGCGATGCCGGTCGCCGCCTGGGCGGTCACCCTGCCCGACGTACGGCCCGTGCAGACCCTGTTCAAGTGGGTGGTCATGCCGCTGTACCTGTTCTCGGGCACCTTCTTCGCCACCACCCAGCTGCCCGAGGCCGTGCAGCACCTGGTCGCGCTCACCCCGCTGTGGCACGGCGTCGAGCTGTGCCGCACGCTCACCCTCGGCACCGCGACCTGGGCCGGGAGCCTCACCCACACCGCGTACCTGGCCGCCCTGGCGCTCGCCGGCTACCTCGTGGCCCGGCGCACCTACCACCGCAACCTGCACCCGTGAAGGGACCCCTGATGCCCGCAGCGCACCTGATCGTCCTGCGGCACCTGTGGGTGCTGCGCAAAGGGCGGCCGTGGAACCTCGCCGTCAACGGCGTCTTCGAGCCGTTCCTCTACCTGATGTCGATCGGCGTCGGCATCGGACAGCTCATCGACGGCGACGGCGGCGCGATCGCCTACGCCGCGTACGTCGCCCCGGCGCTGCTGGCCACCTCGGCCATGAACAGCGCCATCAGCGAGACCACCGGCTCGGTCTGGTGGCGGCTGCGGTTCGAGAAGTTCTACGACGCCATCGTCACCACCCCGCTGACCGTCCGCGACATCGCGCACGGCGAGATCGCCGCGTCGGTGCTGCGCAGCACCCTGTCCGCGGCCTGCTTCCTGCTCGTGATCACCGGGTTCGGCATGGTCCACTCGTGGTGGGCGCTGCTGGCCCTGCCCGCGTGCGTGCTGGTCGCGTACGCCTTCTCGGCGGCGGGCATGGCCGCGATCACCGTCATCCGCGAGTTCCACCACCAGCAGTACCTGCAGCTGGTCATGCTCCCGATGTTCCTGTTCGCGACCACGTTCTACCCGCTGTCGGTCTACCCGCAGGTGCTGCAACCCGTCGTCGCCGCCCTGCCCCTCTACCAGAGCATCGAACTGCTGCGCGGCCTCACCACCGGCGACCTGCACCCCGGCATGCTCGTCGCCGTCGGCTACCTGCTCGCCATGGCCGCCCTGGGCTCCTGGCTCGCCACCCGCCGCCTGTCCCGCATGCTGTTGCCTTGAGAGCAAGGAAGGGCACCTTCACAACGCTCCGCGTTGTAGAAGGTGCCCTTCCTAACCTGGGTGAGGTGCGTGCCCCGAGCCCGCCCTCGCCGTCACGGATCTGCACGCGGTGGTGTGCTGTTCCCTGTGCGCCATCACATGTGTGCCGTGGGGGCATACGTGGTGACCGGGGAGTTGAACCCCCGCGCTGCCCTTCGCGCGCCGGAGAAAGTGGACCGGAACCGCCGGTCCGCGGTAGTGCACGCCTCCGCGACGGCTACCTGCTTCACCTCCCCAGGAGTCAGTCGACGAGGTCGGCCTCCCAGTTGGCGCGCTGGATGTCCACGTCCACCTCGCGGATGTCACGGGCGAGCCGGTCGGCCTGGGCGCGCAGCTCGGCCACCGACAGCGCGGTGAGCATCTTCAGTTCGGAGCGCAGCTGGCGTACGGCCATGCCGCGCTGGTCACGGCCCGCGGCGGCGTCGGCCGCGGCGGTGATCACCGAGTGCCGCATCCGCAGCACGTCGCGGCGGGCCAGCGCCTCGGTCAGCGTGAGCCCGCCCGCCGTGCTCACGGTGGCGTTGGTGCGGTTGATCCGGCTGATCAGCGTCTCCAGCTCGGTCAGCACCTCACCGGACTCGGCCAGCAGCGCCGCCGCGTCCTCGGCCGGCTCCTCGCCCTCCTGGTAGCGGGCGCTGCCGACGATCCGGGCGCGCAGCTGCTCCACCCGGCGTACGGCGTCGGCACGCAGCGCCAGCGCTTCGGCAAGCTTCACCGTGGTACCTCCCCGTGTGATCAAGATGGCGAGGTTAGCGCAGGTGACGCACCCGGTGCACGTCGCTTTCCGGGCCGCGACCGGATCACGCGACCATCACCGCAGGCCACGGCCTCGAGGTGATGGGAAGGGCACCTTGCACAACGCATGGCGATGGGAAGGTGCCCTTCCTTCGGGCTGGGCGGTGGGTGGGGGGTGGCTTGTGAGGAGGCATCGACAGGTCTAACATCCTTGCCGGGAGCAGGGCACGCTACCGCGTTATGGGCGAAACGGATGCACCGGGCATGCATCCACGCCAGGCCGGTCGACTCCGTCCTCCACCGCACGGGCCGTGACACACCGCGCCCGCGGACGGAACCCCGCCTGGACCAGGCCCCGATCTCCGTGCCGGGCGTCGCCCCGGTCCACCCATCCTCGGGAGAGGCATCATGCCCACTCGTACCCGACGGCGGCTCGCGGTGCTCACCGCCGCCACCGTCACCGTCCTGACCGCGGGCGTCGTGACCGCGGTCAGCGCCCAGGCGGCCGCGGGCTGCCGCGTCGACTACGCCGTCACCAACCAGTGGGGCGGCGGCTTCGGCGCCAACGTCACCATCACCAACCTCGGCGACCCCGTCACCAACTGGACCTTGACCTGGTCCTTCACCGCCGGGCAGGCCGTCACGCAGCTCTGGAACGGCAGCTTCACCCAGTCCGGCGCGAACGTGTCGGTCACCGACGCCGGCTACAACGGCCCCATCGCCACCAACGCGAGCACCGCGTTCGGGTTCAACGCCTCCTGGAACAACACGTCCAATCCGGCCCCGGCGAGCTTCGCGCTCAACGGCACCACCTGCACCGGCGCACCCGCGCCGACCTCGGCCGCGCCGTCGGCGTCACCGCCCGCGTCGCCTTCGGCGTCACCGTCCGCGCCCGCCTCGCCGAGCCCGTCGCCGTCCGGCCCGCCGCCGTCGGGGGCCAAGCAGATGGAGGACCTGAACCGGGGCCTGGTCAGCGTCCGCTCCGGCAGCGCCAACCTGGTCTCCTGGCGGCTGCTGGGCACCGAGTCCTACAGCACGGGCTTCAACGTGTACCGCGGCGGCACGAAGGTGAACTCCTCGCCGATCACGAACTCGACCAACTACCTGGACAGCGGGGCCGCCGCCGACGCGTCGTACACGGTGCGCGCCGTCCTGAACGGCACCGAGCAGGCAGCCTCGGAGTCGTCGCTGCGCTTCACCGGCGGCAACTACCTCGACGTGCCGATCTCCGCTCCCGCGAGCGGCTACTCCGCCAACGACGCCTCCGTCGGCGACCTCGACGGCGACGGCCAGTACGAGATCGTGCTCAAGTGGGACCCCGACAACGCCAAGGACAACTCCCAGTCCGGCGTCACCGGCAACGTCTACGTCGACGCGTACCGGCTCAACGGCAGCCGCATGTGGCGCATCGACCTGGGCCGCAACATCCGGGCCGGGGCGCACTACACCCAGTTCCAGGTGTACGACTACGACGGCGACGGCCGCGCCGAGGTCGCCATGAAGACCGCCGACGCGACCCGCGACGGCGTCGGCACCGTGATCGGCAACGCGAGCGCCGACTACCGCAACTCCAGCGGCTACATCCTGTCCGGGCCGGAATACCTCACCATGTTCAACGGCCTGAACGGCGCGGCCCTGTCCACGGTGAACTACGAACCGGCTCGCGGCACCGTCTCGTCCTGGGGCGACAGCTACGGCAACCGCGTCGACCGTTTCCTCGCCGGCACGGCCTACCTCGACGGCACCCGGCCATCGCTGATCATGTCGCGGGGCTACTACACCCGTACCGTCATCGTGGCCTGGGACTTCCGCAACGGCTCGCTGACCCGGCGCTGGACGTTCGACTCCAACAGCGCCGGCAGCGCGTACGCCGGGCAGGGCAACCACCAGCTGTCCGTCGGCGACGTGGACGCCGACGGCCGCGACGAGATCATCTTCGGCGCGATGACCATCAACGACAACGGCTCCCCGCTGTGGAACACCGGCCGCGGCCACGGCGACGCCCTGCACGTCGGCGACCTGGTCCCCGGCCGAGCAGGGCTGGAGGTCTTCAAGGTCAGCGAGTCGACCAGCCAGCCCGGCTCCTGGCTCGCCGACGCGCGTACCGGCCAGGTTCTGTGGTCCACCGCCTCCGGCGCGGACAACGGCCGCGGCGTGGCCGGGGACATCTGGGCCGGCAGCCCCGGCGCGGAAGCCTGGTCGGCATCCGACACCACCCTGCGCAACACCGCCAACGGCGCGTCCCTCGGCCGCGAGCCCAGCTCGATCAACTTCCTGGTCTGGTGGGACGGCGACCCGGTCCGGGAACTTCTCGACCAGACCCGCATCGACAAGTACGGCACCGGCGGCGACACCCGCCTGCTCACCGCCGGCGGCGTCGCCTCCAACAACGGCACCAAGGCGACCCCGGCCCTGTCCGGCGACCTGTTCGGCGACTGGCGCGAGGAGGTCATCTGGCGCACCAGCGACAACACCGCCCTGCGCATCTACGCCACCACCAACACCACCGACCGTCGCATCCACACCCTGATGCACGACCCGATGTACCGCGTCGCCATCGCCTGGCAGAACACGGCCTACAACCAGCCGCCCCACCCGAGCTTCTTCATCGGCGACGGCATGACCACCCCACCCTCCCCCAACATCTATGTGAGGTGATCTCCCTGAAGGCCTGATCATGGCGGCAGGCCGTCGCCAGGCCGTCAGGGCCGTTCTCGCCGAACATGTCATCAATGGCACGGCGGGTACGGTCCTAACTGCCCGGCATCGCGACGTTTCGGCACCAACTGTCGTGCGGAAGCCTCGGTCCGATTCGCGGGCGCGAACTTGGCTAACCTGGCGTCCATGGAGTTCGAGCAGTTCGACCCGCTCGTTGAGCCCTTGCGCGCTCGTGCGACGAAGTTCGACGAGGAGGAGTTCCGGCTGATCGAGGCCCGGACCGCGTCATCGGACGAAGTCGCCGACGCGGAGCGGGCACTTGGCGCGACGCTGCCGACCCAATACAAGACGTTCATGGCAAGGTATGGCGGCGGCATGTTCGGCTTCATCGACTTGCTGCCCGTGCGGGCGGGCAGGTCTCGGAACGATACCGACAACATCGTCTCCGTAAGCCGGGCCGAGTTCCCCGTCGGCTCTGCCGTCGCCCTGGCACCGGTGGGTACGGGAGACTTCTGGGGCTTCCCGGTGGAGAACGGTCAGTGTCGCGGCGAAGTCTGGTTCTACTACCACGACGTAGGCGAACCGACCCGTGTCGCCGAGGACTTTCTGGAGTTCGTCGCGAGGTACGGCGTCCGGGCCGATCTCACCTAGCCGACGCAGCGCGTACGACTGGCGCTGCGTCTGTCGCACGTCTACGGGCATCACTCTGTCGCACATCACCCGGTACCTGACAGCGCGGCGGCTCCAGGGAGCTCAGCAGTGCCGCCGACCGCCGGCGATTGGCAGAGGCGGAAGAAGAAGTAGCCGCCCGGCCTACTGGAAGAGCTCGAGATGCGGGACTGGTCACTGACGGGAGGACGTGCGATCTGAGGCAGGCAGACTCTACAAGCGATCAAACACGCGCATTAGCCCAGCACCGCAAAATTCTTCAGCACTGGATACCATGCAATGAAGAGGAGATTGCCGACTGCAATGATCAAAGCATATTTTCCAGCCAGAAGGTACTTGCGTGCGCATTCGGGGTAATAGGTCCGCAGGTATTGCGCAAGAGGGCGTTCCGGGCCAGGCAAGGCCCCGGGCTCGGCGGCCTGGCGGTCGTCGTTCCATTTTGCAGTGTCCAAGTGCCATAGCGACGCACGATAACGCTCGTAAGACTTAGCAATACAGATGCCCGCGACCGTAATGCAGGTTAGCAATAAAGCACGAAACGCATACGGCACGCCGTCGTAGATATCGTTCGCTGCCGTACTCAGCGACGCGACGGCAAATGCTGAGGCAATGACGCCCAAGGAGCCTGCGTGGTTCCTTTTGCGCTCCAAGCGGTCCTTTCGCCGCGCGTAGTCGTCCTCTTGCCACTTATCGGTCGGCGATGTCATTGAGCCAAGCCCGCCACCAGAGGAGACCTTGATATATTTCATCGTCAGAGAAGAGTGGCTCCCCATGTTCCATCCGAGCCATGGTTGCCACCGTAGCAATTTCAGCAAAGTACGTGATTGTGATAGGACCGACACTGCGTCGTTCGAGCGCTTGGAGGATTTGTCGTTGCAGATTTTCTAGTTCGGATGAAAAACCGGGGTCTCGAACGTAGTAAACGTTGCGAGCCCGTACTCTTCCTTGATCAATTCCGAGCCAAACTTCTTCCGGATAGTGGGCTGGAATACCCGCAGTCATAGTTCCTACCTCCGCGATCCGTTTCGAGTTTGCCACAAAAGGACATGCACCGACCAGATTCGCGCAAATCCTCTCCAAACACGAGGCACATGGAGAGAAACCCGAGTGGCCATCAGCCACTCCTCTGCCAACCGGGCGGCGGTTCGGTCCACGCGGGTACGACATCCCGGCACGCCGGGTACTACGCACCGTCGCGGCAAGCGTGCACGGAGAGTGACAGCACGCTGGCGACGAGACCGGCGGGGCGCTGCCCCGCCACGCGGCCCGCACTCGGAAAGCAGCCCCAGCCGATCGGTCCGCATCCCGGACCGTACGCGGGAACGCCAACCTCGCAACGATCGTTCCTATTGTGTCCCATGATCGACGCGCCGCCGACTCAGTCCCCGGCCAAGAGCAGCCTGCGGAAGACCCGTATCAAGGTGACGCTATACCTCGCGCTCGTCACCGGGACTGCCGTGGTCTGCGGGCCTTTCCTGCTGCGCAGTCCTCACGACGTGACGGGCCCGGTCAGGTCTGCCATGACCGGGCGGCCCGCGGCCGCCACACCAGAACCGACGACCGTCAAGGAGACCGATCCCACCGGCGCTGGAGCGACTGAGCGGGCGAAGGCCGCCGCCCTCGTCTATCTCGACGAGCTTAGGGCCGATCACCTCCACAGTGCCTACGGCCGGCAGTGTGCCAAATTGCATGCCCGGTTCAGCGAGTCCGATTACATCGCCATCCAGGCCGCCCAGCAATTCGGCCGGCGAATCCACAGCTACACGGTCGTGAAGACCGACCTCATGCAGCGTGATGGCAGCACGGCCGCCGACGTCACGCTCCGCGTGACCGATCCGGTGAACCCTCGGCCGTTCACCCTCCACCTGGTGGTGGAGGCCGGCGAATGGAAAGTGTGCGAGTAGCAGTCGATCGCGTATTCCGAAGGGTGCGGAGGCCGCGCCAGGCAGCGCGGCCTCCGCGCATCCGCACGTCAGGCGGATCGATCAGATCTTGGTGTAGAAGCGCTGGGTCTGGCTCTCGTCGACCCCGTAGGTACCGATCTTTGCGTCGTAGCGTCCGATCTTGACCTCGACGGTGTTCATAACGTCCTCACCCGGCATGTTGACGCTGAACACCGGCCAGGGGCGGTCGAGATACCCACACGCCTTTCACACGCCATCCGGCAGCCGCCCGCCGTCGCCCTGCTCGACCAGGGCATCCGCTGCACCGAGTGCACGGTCCGGCTGCACTCGGAACAGCGGCGTGCACAGCGCGGTCGCCGCGGTGGCCGTGCACAGCGCGCCCGCCGCGATCAGGGTCGCCGACGAGCCGTAGCCCGCGGCCGCGGCCGTCAGCGCCGCCGCGCCCAGCGGGGTCAGGGCGGAGTGCAGGGTCCAGAACGCCGAGGTGACCCGGCCGAGCAGCGGCGCCGGGGTCACCTCCTGCCGCAGCGACATCGACGCGATACCGGCCACGGCGCTGCAGCCGAGCACAGCCGTCGCGGCGGCGGCCACCACGGGAACCCGGCCGGCCAGCCCGATCCCGGCCATGGCGACGCCGCACAGCGCCCACGCCCCGGTCCACGTCGGCGCGAAGCCGTACCGCCGCCGCAGCCGGGTCACCGCGACCGACCCCAGCAGCGTGCCCACGATGCCGACCGCGAGCACGTAGCCGACGGTGCCGTCGCTCTGGCCGAGGTCGTGTTTCAGCCGGTAGATCACCACGTCCGTGAGGCCGAAGGTGAGGCTGCTCAGGACGGTCAGCAGCACCGTCATCGGGCGCAGGGTCGGATGCCGCGCGATGAACCGCGCCCCGGCCAGCAGCACGTCCATCGGCCGCTCACTCTCGGCCGGGTCCGCAGGCGCGCCGACGGGGCGCAGGCGGAGCAGGACCAGCACGGCAGCGGACACCGCGAAGGTGGCCGCGTCGACCGCGATCGCCGTGGTCGGGCCGAACCGGCCGGAGAGCAGACCGGCCAGGGCCGGGCCGACCAGGTATGCCGTGGAGGACGCCGCGAACAGCCGGCTGTTGGCGCGGGTGATCTCGTCGGCGGGCACCAGGCTGGGCACGACGGTCACGTGCGCCACCCGGAACACCATGCCGAAGGCACTGGCCAGGGGCAGCACCAGGTAGAGCAACCAGGGCCGCGGCCCGGCGAGCCAGACCAGCGGAATGCTCCCGTACAGCAGCAGTCTCGCCAGGTCGCACCCGACGAGCAGGCGTCTGCGATCGAACCGGTCCACGACGACGCCGGCGAACACGCCGGTGACCAGCGTCGCCGCGCCGCCGAGCGCGGTGACCACGCCCATCTGGGCGACCGAGCCGGTGGCGTGCAGGACGAGCAGCGGGATCGCGACGTACGAGAACGAGTCGCCGAGCGCGGACAGGGTCTGTGCCACCAGCAGCGGCCACAGCCCGCGCCGGGGCGCGGGCGGAGTGTTCGCCTCTGTCCCTGTCAGCGCGCCCTCCCCCGCCGGTCCGTCGCCGTCAAAGTACCCGAGGACTGCACCGGGTCCGGGCGGTGCTGTAGGCACGCCCACGGCACCGCCCGGACCACTCGATGAACCCGCTTCGGCGCATGAGGACAAATGTGGCATATACACCGCATGTCGCAATCACTCCATTACATACCGTCACGTTACGGTGACCGGGCTCTGACAACCGACATCCACGAGGAGTGCGCGTGAAGACTCGCATCGGTAAGCGCCGCTGGCTGACGGCGCTGCTGGCGGTGCCGCTGGTCGCCGTCATCGCCGCGGTCACCCCCGGATCGGCGTCCGCGGAGGGCGACGGCGACGGCGGGAACCGGGACCACTGGGGTGTGATCACCCGCAACACGATCGGCTCCCCCGTCGCCGACCTGCGCAACGGACCGTTCGGCTCGTTCGGCGTGACGGGCCCCCAGGCGCGGCCGCCGTACGGCCAGGGCAGCCTCGGCATCGAGGTGGCTGTCGTCCCGGGCACGACTCCGTTCGTCGAGAAGGTCGACTTCGGCAACGAGGTCGACTTCTTCGGCAAGCCGGTGTCCGGGCTGACCCGGGTCGGCTTCCACGTGTTCCAGACCGGCGAGAACGTCTCGTACGGCGGCGCGGCGAACCTGCCCAACATCAGGTTCGAGATCGACCCGAACCTGGCCTCGAACGCGACGACCTACTCCACGCTGGTATGGGTGCCGGCCGCGCTGACGACGCCGACGAACCAGTGGAGCCCGTTCATCGACGCGACCCAGAACGGCACCTGGTTCCTCACCGGCGCCGCGGGCACGGTGACCGGCTGCAACCTGACCACCCAGTGCTCCTTCGCCGACGTCAAGACCAGGCTCGACGCCGACGGCGGCGACCCGGCGACCATCTACACCGCAGCGGTGGGCAAGGGCCGCGACTTCATGTGGATCGGCGCCGTCGACGGTCTGCGGATCAACGAGACCCTGTACGACTTCGAGCCGTCGGGCGTCAAGACGCGCCGGACTCGCTGACCGGAGCGCACGAGGCGGCCCGGCCAAACGTCCGACAGGACGCGGCCGGGCCGCCTCGGTTTCAGGAGGACAGCGCCTGCCACCAGGGGTCGAGAGCAGGCGGGGCGGTGACGTCGACCCGCTCGCCGGGGCGGGGCACGGCGAGGTTGACGTCGCAGGCCTTGGCTTCGGCCCAGAGCCGGTCGACGGGTTCGGCCCACGGGTGCAGAGCCAGGTTGAAGGTGGCCCAGTGCACCGGGATCAGCAGGTCGCCGCGCAGGTCGAGGTGGGCGGCGACCGCCTCCTCGGGGAACATGTGGATCTCGGGCCAGCCCTTGTCGTACGCGCCGATCTGCATCAGCGTGGCGTCGAACGGGCCGTGGCGCTCGCCGATCGCGGCGTAGCCGTCGAAGTAGCCGGAGTCGCCGGTGTAGAAGACGCGGCGCTGCTCGCCCGCGATGACCCAGGAGCTCCACAGGGTGCCGTTGCGGCGCAGGGTGCGGCCGGAGAAGTGGCGGGCCTCGGTCGCGGTCAGGGTCAGGCCCGCGACGTCGGCGCTCTCCTCCCAGTCCAGCTCGATGATCCGGTGGTCGGGCACGCCCCAGCGTTCCAGGTGCGCGCCCACCCCGAGCGGCACCAGGAACGGGGCCTGCTGGCTGCGGGTCAGCGCCTGCACGGTGGGCATGTCGAGGTGGTCGTAGTGGTCGTGCGAGATGACGATCGCGTCGATACGCGGCAGGTCGGCCAGCGCCACCGGCATCGGGTGCAGCCGCTTCGGGCCGATCCCGGGAGTCGGCGAGCACCGGTCGCTCCACACCGGGTCGAGCAGCACCCGCGCGCCCTCGATCTCGACGAGCACGGTGGCGTGGCCGTACCAAGTCAGGTGCAGCCCGTCGGCGGACGTCGCGGCCTCGCCGGTGACCAGGGGCACCGGGGCGCTGGGGCGGCGGCGCTCGCCGCCGGTGAGGAACTCGCGCACGCTGGGGCGGCTCTCGCCGCCGACCATGGTGCGGGTGGGCGTGCTGTTGCGGAAGGAGCCGTCGCGGAAGTGCGGCGACCGGCGCACCCGCTCGGCGCGGGCTCCGCTGGGGGTCGCGCCCAGTGCGGCGAGGATGGCGGGCATGTCGGTGTCCTTAGTGGTCGGTGGTCGGTCAGACAGGGAACGTGGCGCCGGTGAGCTGGAGCGACTCCTGCCACAGACGGCGCTGGGCGAGCTTGTCGTGCGAGCGGGAGCTGGAGCCGACGCGCTTCGGGAAGCCTTTGACCTCGCCGATACCGTCCGGTCCGTAGTATTGCCCGCCGCGCGCGAACGGGTCGGTCGCCGCGCGCAGGGTCGGCAGCGCGCCGCGCTCGGCGCTCTGGGTGATCAGCGGTTCGAACAGCGGGTACAGGAACCGGATCAGCGGCGGCGAGTTGCGGACGAGTTCGGTGCCCGCGCCGCCCGGATGCGCGGCGACGGCAGCGGTGTTCGCACCGGCGACCTCCAGGCGGCGCTGCAGTTCGTAGGTGAACATCAGGTTGGCCAGCTTCGACGCGCCGTAGGCGCGGTGGCGGCCGTAGGAGTGCTCGGACTGCAGGTCGTCGAAGTCGAGCCGGCCGGTGCGGTGGCCCATGCTGCTGATCGTGACGACCCGGGAGCCGACGACGGGCAGCAGCCGGTCGAGCACCAGCCCGGTGAAGGCGAAGTGGCCCAGGTGGTTGGTGCCGAACTGCAGCTCGAACCCGTCGGCGGTGGTGCTGCGCGGCGTCCACATCACGCCCGCGTTGTTGACCAGCAGGTCGATCTCGGGGTGGCGGGCGCGCAGCTCGGCGGCGGCCTCGCGGATCGAGGCGAGCGAGGTCAGGTCCAGCCGCAGGAACTCGGCGCGGGCTCCGGGGACCGCCGCCGCGATCCTGGCGAGCGCGTCGTCGGCCCGCTCGGGGTTGCGACAGGCGAGGACCACGGTTGCGCCGCGGGCGGCGAGCACCTTGGCGGCCTCGTACCCGATGCCGGTGTTCGCACCGGTGATCACGGCGACGCGGCCTGCCTGGTCGGGCACGTCCGTGGCGGTCCAGCGGCCCGCCGTGGCTGTGGCGTTCATGGCGTCTCCTCGGAGTGCATATAATCGGAACGTGCGCCCCACTTACTATACGGAACGTGCGCCCCGTTTTGCCAGTGACCCACGTCTCCCCCGCTGGGAAGCACGATGACCGGCAACACGCGGCCGCTGCGCGCCGACGCCCGGCGCAACCGCGCCAAGGTGCTGCAGACCGCCTACGAGGTGTTCGCGGCCGAGGGCCTCGCCGTGCCCATCGACGAGATCGCCCGCCGGGCCGGAGTCGGCGCGGGCACCGTCTACCGGCATTTCCCCACCAAGGAGGCGCTGTACCAGGCGATCGTGGTGGACCGGGTGGAGCACCTGGTCGGCCAGGCTCGCGAACTGGCCGCGACGGCTGACCCGGGCGAGGCCTTCTTCGGCTTCTTCGACCTGATGACCTCCGCCGGCGCGACCGACAAAGGCCTGGTCGACGCGCTGGCCGGCGAGGGCTTCGACATCGAGGCCGTGATGCCCGAGCATGAGCAGGCGTTCAAGGACGCGATGCGCGACCTGCTGGTACGGGCACAGGCCGCGGGCGCGGTCCGCGCCGACGTCACGGTCGCCGACGTCAAGACCCTGATGGTCGGCTGCCAGGCCATGCAGCGCTACGGCGGCGACGCCGCACCGGAGCGCGTGCTGGAGGTCGTCCGGGAAGGGCTGCGCCCGGCCCGTTGATCACCCGCCCGCGCTGGTCGACCGCGACTCGCGGACCAGCCCGCGCAGGGGTGGGCTTCGCCGCCACCCGGTGGCGAGTCGCCGCTAGAAGTCGTCGTCCTCGCCGCGGGAGAACTCGCGCACCGGCAGCGGTGGGTCCGGCTCGGTCACCCAGCCCGCGAGCATCACCAACCCGGACGGCCGGTGCCGGACCACGAACCCGAACGGCCGGTCGAACTCGACACCGACGTCGTCGCGCCACTGATCCGGCAGCCCGCCGCCCACCATGACGTCGAATCGCGTCGCCACCGCGGCCTCGAAGCCCTCGGCCGTGAAGGAGGCGGTCAACTCCTGCCGGGCGGCACCCACCGCGAGCGGCGTGTCGCTCATCCCGGGCAGGCGCTGCCGGTCCGGGCGGGCAACCGTGAGCAGCCCGAACAGCTCGCCGTCGGCCAGCAGGTCGTGCTCCCGCGAGACGGTGAAGCGGGGCACCGAGGCGGACAGCACGGGCACGCTGCGGGCGGCGTTCGACTCCAGCCGCAGTCCCGGCGCGTCCGCGGCGGTGAGCTGGGAGCCGAGCCGGCGTGGACCGCCCGCGTCCGGCGCGGTGATGCCGGCCGCGAGCACCGCGCCGGTGGGCACGTCGGGTTCGCCGATCACCAGGTCGACGGTGATGTCCGAGACGCCGTCCACGGACAGCACGGTCACCTGGCCGTGCTCGGTGTCGTACACCGCCAGCCGGTCCCGGTCCTGCGTCCAGCGGTGCAGCGAGGCGAACTGCCGCCCCGCCCACGGGCCGTCCTCGATGCCGAGCACGCCGTCCAGGAACGGCTCCTGCCACCGGGTCCGCACCGTCAGCACCGTCGCCAGGATCAGCAACGTGTCCGGGTCCGGCGGCGTGGACATGCCGTCCAGCAGCCCGTCGGTGTGCTTGCGCACCCATGCGTCGAAGACTTCCGCGCCCGCCAGCACCTCGACCGAGTCGGCCGGGACGGCCCGGAGCCACTCGTCGTGCAGCCGCAGCAAACGGTGCACCCACAGACCGAGCGCCGCGTGCGTGCCGGTCGCCGAGCGCAGCAGGTCCAGCAGCTCGGTCGCGGCCGCCACGGCCGGGGCCGTAGGCATCCCGAGGGCCTGCTCAAGCTCCGCCCGCTCGACGCCCTCGGCGGCCGACGACAGGTATGCCAGCAGCGGCCACACCCCCGCGCCGGACAGCACCGTCGGCTCCCCGTCGCCGACCGCGGCCGCCCATCGGGCTGTCAGCATGTTCGCTCCGGCCACACCCTCTGTGATCACGAGCGTGAGGCTACGGCCTGTCCGCCCGTCCGCAACCGACTTTGCGGGACCGGCCCGGCCAGGGACCGTGACGGGCGGGATAGGTTCGGGTGATGAACGACTACGAGCAGGTGGACGTCGGTGGGGTGCGGCTGGCGTACCGGGCGTGGGGCGAACCGGAAGCGCCTGCGGTGGTGCTGCTGCATGGGATCGGCGGCGGCGGGCCGGGCGACTGGGACACCGTCGCGGAGCAGCTGGCCGACCGGTGGCGGGTGTACGCCGTGGACCAGCGCGGCCACGGGCGCAGCGAACGCACGTCCGCATATGCGATCGACCAGCTCGTGGCGGACGTCGCGGGATTGCTGGACGTGCTCGGGCTCAAGCGGGTCGCCGTGGTCGGGCACTCCCTCGGCGGTGTGGTGGCGTACCTGTTCGCGGCCCGGTTCCCGGAACGGGTCGAGGCGCTGGTCGTGGAGGACGCGGGCCTGATGTATCCGCGTACTCCCGTGCCGCCGCAGCGGCCCGCGGGCGAGCTGTCGTTCGACTGGGACGCGGTGCTGGCACTGCGTTCGCAGATCGACGAGCCCGATCCGCGCTGGCGCGACGAGGCACGGGCCATCACCGTGCCGACACTGCTGATCTCCGGCGGCCCGACCAGCTACGTACGTCAGGAGACGATCACGGAGCTGGCGCAGGCCTTGCCGCACAGCGAGTTGGCCGTGATCGACGCCGGGCACATGGTGCACCAGGATCGGCCGGCCGAGTTCACCGCCGCCGTGCGGCGGTTCCTCACTTCCCGTACGTGACGTAGTCCTGGTCGTCGTCGGGCGGGCTGCCGATGCGGCAGATCCTGCCGTACTTGGCCAGCACGAGGCGGCCGTCGCGGGCGTCGGACTCGTCGTCGAACAGGTGCAGCACGTTGTCGTCGTCCTTGACCCGCCAGCCCTGCCCGCCGCCCATGTCGTTGACCTGCAGGTTGCCCCGGTCGTACGACGAGCACGCGTCGTCCTCGCCGGGGATCGTGGTGCGCTTGCCGGACGAGTCGCGCCAGTAGTCGAACACGTACGCGTTGGCGTCCTCCCGGCCGTTGCCGCGCCCGATGAAGCAGTGCCGCTTGAAGCGCTGTGCCAGGGCGAGGGCCTGCTCGCCCATGATCTCGCCGGGTCCGCCGTGCACCCGCGCGACGATCTTCGAGCCGTCCATGACCTGGTGGATGCCGGCGGCGTACTGCACGGTCAGGTTGTTCGGGTTGTAGGACACGCAGTCGGCCGGCGACGGCCAGGTCGGCGCGGCCGGCGACGGGCGGGCCGAGCTGCGCGCCGGAGACGGGGCGGCCGACGGCGACTCGGCGACGGCGCTCGGGCTGACGACGGTGTCGAAGGTGGGCGCGGCAACCGGGTCGCCCTTGTCGGAGCCGCAGGCGGTGCCGGCGGCCAGCACACAGAGGACGGCCAGCAGAAGGCGAGGGGTACGGCGCATGCCGGGAGCGTAGGGCCCGTGCGCCGTACCCTCAGTCGGCTAACCGTCTCCGTCCCCGGATCGCCGCCTATCCGACACCGGTCAGTGCATGTGCGCGATCTGGATCAGGTTGCCGCAGGTGTCGTCGAAGACGGCCGTGGTGACCACGCCCATCTCCAGCGGCGGCTGGGTGAACACGACGCCGAGCTTGGTCAGCCGCTCGTATTCGGCGTTGACGTCGGGCACGGCGAACGAGGTGTACGGGATGCCGTCGTCGACCAGGGCCTCCTTGAACGGCTTGGCCGCCGGGTGCTGGTCGGGCTCCAGGGACAGCTCGACGCCGTCGGGGTCCTCGGGCGAGACGACGGTGAGCCAGCGGTACTCCCCGGCCGGGAACTCGGTCTTCTTCACGAAGCCGAGCACGTCGGTGTAGAAGGCGAGCGCTTTGTCCTGGTCGTCGACCATGATGCTCATGACGTTGATCCTCATGGGTTCTCCTGTGGTTTCGTCCTGATCCACCGCTCGGCGATCTGCGCGAGCGGGCGGGTGTCGATGGTGTGGAACTTGTAGCGCCCCTCGCGGCGCGTGCGCACCAGGCCGGCGGCCTCCAGCAGCTCCAGGTGCTGGGACACGGCTTGGCGCGAGGAGGTGACCTGATACTTGGTGGTCAGCCGGACGCAGATCTCGAACAGCGTCTGGTCGTCGCGCTCGGCCAGCTCGTCGAGGATGTGCCGACGGGTCGGGTCGGCCAGCGCCTTGAAGACATCACCCACGTCAGCCACTATAGGCAAGTGCTTGCTTGCCTATCAAGGCGACCCTCCGTGGCTCCCGGCCCGCGGCCCCCGGGTCGGATAGGTTGCCGGGATGGTGACCTTCGAGCCGGGTGAGCCGGTCTGCGTCCGCCACTTCCAGAACCGGCAGATCGGCGGGCTGTACCCGATGCGGGCGGTGCGCCACGACGAGCGCGGCCTGCTGTTGTGGTGCGCCCGCGGCACGTACGGCTGGCACCTCAACCGCCTCGACGACCTGACCATGTCGCAGGTGCCGCTCGCCGAGTGGGTCACCGGGCCGAAGCGGCCGATGGCGTTCGTCGCCCGGCACGGCGTGCTGTCGTGGCACCCGGCGGGCGCGGACTACTCGATCCGCTGGTTCTTCGCCGACGACGGGCGCTTCCGCAACTGGTACGCGAACCTGGAGCGCCCCGGCGTCGCGTGGCGCGACGACCGGCTCGGGGGCCTGGACACCGCAGACTGGGACCTCGACCTGTGGATCGAGGCCGATCGCAGCTGGCGGTGGAAGGACGAGGACCTGTTCGCCGAGCGCCTGGCCCAGCCCGAGCACTACTGGGTCGAGGACGAGGCCCGGGTGCGCCGGGCCGGGCAGGAGGTCGTCGGCCTGGTCGAGGCCGGGGTGTTCCCGTTCGACGGAACATGGTGCGACTTCCGCCCCGAACCGGGCTGGGGCCCCGACGTCGCCGACGAGCCGCCGCCCGGCTGGGACCGCCCGCGCAGCTGGTGACCGCTGGCGCGACGGCCGTACCCTCCGATAGAGCACCGGCTATGGGAAGGACGGCATGGCGAAGAACGAGGACCAGAACCGGTTCTTCATCCCCGCGCTGATCGGTGTCGCGCTGCTGCTGTGCTGCGGCACCCCCGCCTACGTCGGCTACCGGATGTGGGCCGACCCGCAGACGAAGGCCGGCATGGAGCAGGCGGCCACCGCCTACCTGGACGCGTTGCGCGACGGCGACTATCCGGCTGCCTACGCCCTGGTCTGCGACAGCGAGCGCAAGAAGTACCCGCTGGCGGAGTGGACGAGCTACAACAACGAGCCGGACATCGAGAGCTACCGCATCACCGAGGTCGCGATCGTGGACCAGTCGGAGGGTCCGACGCTCTACCACGTGCGGGCCGAGCTGCGTTACGCCGACGGCAAGACCGCGCTGTGGCACTACAACCTGGCGGACGAGAGCGGCGGCTGGCGCGTCTGCTACGACACCTGGGTCGATCCGAAGACGGGCTGACCGGGCACCGCCGCTGGCGCGAGCCGGTTAGCCTGCACGCCATGACCGCACCGATCCTGTTCGGAATCCTGCTGTTCGCCGTCCAGATGCTCGTCCTGTACCTGGTCGTGCGCGCCGCGGTCCGCGGCGCGCTGCGCGACAACCAGGAGACGTTGAAAGAGTCGCTGCGCGTCGTGCTGTACGAGGTGGACCTCCGCCGCAACCGCGCCATCGCCGACGCCAAACGCGTCGCCCGACGCCCCTGACCGCCGACCGGGTACGCACTTTCCGGGAAACTGCACGTATCAGCTCGGCGATTACTGCGGTTTCTCCGAAACTGCAGCCGTCCCCCGGGGTGCGGCGGCGGTCAGTACGCGAATGCCTCGTCGAAAAACGCCAGGCGGGTGGCGTCCTGGACGGCCTCGCCGCCCTCGTGGCCGTTGAACGGGTAGACCTCGATCTGCTTGGGCCCCGCGTAGCGGTGGTAGGCGGCGTAGACGGTCGAGGGCGGGCAACTGGCGTCCATGTGCGCGACGGAGAACAGCGCCGGGGCCGTCGCGCGTTCGGCGAACAGCACCCCGTCGCTGTAGGACAGGGTCCGGAACACCTGGGCCTCGTGGTCGCGGTGCACGGCGAGATACGCGGTGACCTCCCGGTACGGCCCGGCGGTGGCCAGTTCCGCGCCGCGCCGGTGGTCGCACAGGAACGGCACGTCCGACGCGACGGCCGCCAGGTCCGGCACGAGCGCCCCGACCGCCAGGGCCAGGCCGCCGCCCTGGCTCTCCCCCGTGACCGCGACCCGTGCCGCGTCCACCAGCGGGAACGCGCGGGCGGCCGCGACCGCGCGGACCGCGTCGGTGATGACCCGGCGGTAGTAGTGGGTGTCGGGGTCGAGCACGCCGCGGGTCATGAACCCGGGATGCTGCGGCCCGGTCCCCACCGGGTCGCCGGTGTCGCCGTGGCTCCAGCCGCTGCCCTGGCCGCGTACGTCCATGCGCAGGTGGGCGTAGCCGGCGGCGGCGTAGAGCAGGCACTCGTGGGCCAGCCCGCGGCCGCCGCCGTAGCCGGGGAACTCGACCACGCAGGGCAGCGGCTCGGTGGTCCCGGCGGGCAGGGCGAGCCAGGCCTTGACCGGGTGCCCGCCGAACCCGGCGAAGGTCACGTCGTGGACCTCGACCGTGCGCCGCCACGCGGGCGTGAAGCGCGCGTCCAGCGGGTACGTGCCCGCCTCGGCCAGCGTGCGGGCCCAGAACGCGTCGAAGTCGTCCGGCGCCCGCAGCGTGCTGCGGTACTCCCCCGGGTTCGGCTCGGTGATCGGCATCGGTTATCCTTTGAGCCCGGTGTGGGCCAGGCCCTCGATGAACTGGCGTTGCGCGATGACGAACACCACCAGCACCGGCAGCGCGGTCAGCGACGCCGCGGACAGCTGGATGTCCCACATCGGGCCGCCGTACGCGTCGACGAACTGGGTCAGCGCCTGCGGCAGGGTGAACATCTCGGAGCTGGACAGGAACACGATCGGTTCCAGGTACAGGTTCCAGCTGTGCAGGAAGGTGAAGATGGCGACCGCGCCCAGGGCCGGGCGGGCCAGCGGCAGCGCGATCAGCCGGAAGATCGCGAAGCGGCCGAGGCCGTCGACCTTCGCGGCCTCCTCCAGCTCGCCGGGCAGGGCGAGGAAGAACTGCCGCATGATGAAGGTCGCCAGCACGCTGGGCGCGCCGAGGATCGGCACCAGGATCAGCGGCCAGTGCGTGTCGACCATGCCCCACGCGTCGAACATCTTGAACAGCGGCACGATGGTGACCTCGCTCGGGATGAGCAGGCCGACCAGGATCACCACGAACCAGAAGTTCGCGCCCTTGAACCTGATCCGCGCGAACGCGTACCCGGCCAGCGACGACACCGCGAGCGTGCCGATCGTGACCAGCGCCGCGATGTACATGCTGTTGACGTACTGCCGGGCGAACGGCTGCAGCTCGAACGCCTTGGCGTACGCGTCGAAGCTGACGTCGGCCGGGAACAGGGTCGGCGGGAAGGCGAAGATGTCGTTGACCGGTTTGAGCGACGACGTCACCATCCACCAGGTCGGGAACAGGAACGGCAGCGCCAGCAGGCAGAGCACGCCGTACACGGCGGTCTTGGCCCTACGACTCATGGAACACCCACTTCCGGCGCATACGCCACTGCACCAGGGTCAGCAGCAGCACGATCGCGAACAGCAGCACGGACAGGGTGGCCCCGTATCCGAAGTGGTGGAACTGGAACGCCTGCTGGTAGAGGTAGTAGACGAGCACCGTGGTGGAGGTCCCCGGGCCGCCCTGGGTGAGCACCGCGATCTGCGCGAACACCTGCAGCGAGCCGACCACGGTGATGATCGACGTGAGCAGGATGGTCGGGCTGATCATCGGCACGGTGATGCTGAGGAACTGCCGGCGGCGGCTCGCGCCGTCGACGGTGGCGGCCTCGTACAGGTTCGCGGGCACGCCCTGCAGCGCGGCCAGGAACAGCACCATGTTCAGGCCGACGTTCTTGACCACCTGCACCACGATCACCGCGAGTATGGCGGTGCCCTCGCCGCGCAGCCAGTTGGGCCCGTCGACGCCGACGGTCTCCAGCAGGCCGTTGATGCCGCCGTTGTCCTGCAGCAGGAAGCTCCACACGATGGTCCAGGCGACCAGGCTCACCACGACCGGTGAGAAGAACACGGTCCGGAAGAACACGGTGCCGCGCAGCCGCTGGTTGAGCAGCACCGCCAGCAGCAGGGCCAGGCTCAGGTTGAGCACGACCAGCCCGGCGGAGAAGAACCCGGTGGCCACCAGCGCGTCGGCGAGCTTCGGGTCGTCGGCCAGGGCCTGGTAGTTCTCGCCGCCGACGAAGGTGAACGTGTCGGCCAGGACGTTCCACTCGTGCAGGCTGTACCAGAACACCAGGCCCAGCGGCACGAACACGAACAGCACCGAGCCGATGAGCTGGGGGGCGATGAACAGGTAGCCGGCGAGGGTGTCGCGCCGGCTACCTGTCCAGAAGCGAGTGCTCACTTGGCCAGCAGGGGGTTGATGGCCGAGCAGACGCCGCCGAGGACCGCCTTGACGTCTGCGTCGGGCTTCCACAGCGGGTCGAGCGCGGCCCGGACCGCCTGGGCGATCTCGGCCTGGCCGGTGTGGCTCGGCTTGACGACGCCGGTGGAGATGCCATCGATGACGACCTTCTGCAGCTGCTCGGGCTTGAGCAGCGGGTTGGTCTTGGCGAGGGTGTCGGCGGTGAGCAGCGAGGTGCGCGGCGGCGGGAAGTACGCGGCGAGCTTGGCGGAGTTCTCCGGGTTGGTGAAGAAGGCGAGGAAGTCGGCGGCGACGTCGGCGTTCTTGCCCTTCTTGAACGCGCCGAGCCCGGCCTGGCCGATCACGGCGTACGCGCCCTTCGGGCCGGTCGGCAGCGGGACCAGGTCCCAGCCGAACTTGGCCTCCTTGAGCAGCGACGCCCGGGAGATCTGGGTGACCGTCATGGCGGCCTCACCGGCGAAGAAGTCGGCCGTGGTGCCAGGGCCCGGCAGCGCCTTGTCCGTGAAGATCGCCTTGTGCAGGAAGGTCATCGCGTCGACCATCGGCTGCTGGTCGAACCCGCAGGTCTTGCCGTCGGCGCTCCACGCCTGCGCGCCCCAGCCGGTCCAGACCGTGGACAGGTTGTCCCAGCCCTTGTAGTCGAAGTCGCGCACGACCAGGCCGGCCTTGCCGCTCTTGGCCGCCGACGCCGCGGCGACGGCCGCCGCCTTCTCCCAGGTCCACTGGTTGGCGGCGATCAGCTCGGCCGGGGTCTGCTGCCCGGCGGCCTTGAGCTGGTCGGTGTTGACGAACACGCCGAAGGGCGAGGTCGAGAAGGGATACGCGAACAGCTTGCCGCCGGCCTGCCACAACTTGGTCGCGGACGGACTGAGGTCGGCGGCGTTGTAGCCGTCGGCCTTGGCCAGGGTGTCGTCCAGCGGCAGCAGCGCGCCCGAGCCGACGAAGTCCGGCGCGGAGTTCTCCAGCAGCCAGGCCAGGTCCGGGCCGTTGCCGCCGGCGATCTGCGTGGTCAGGGTGGTGGTGTAGCTCTCGAACGGAATCGGGTCGAACTTGACCTCGGTGACCCGCGGGTTCTTCGCCTGGTAGGCGTCGGCGATCTCGTTGAACAGCTTCAGGTGCGCCTCGTTCGAGGACCACACCGTCATGCGCAGCGACACGGGGCCGGTGCTCGGCTCCTCGGCGCCGCCGCACGCGGCCAGACCGAGGGCGAGCGCGCCGGCGGTCGCGGCGGACAGAAGTGCGCGTATCTTCATCGATAACTCCAACTCAAAGTGGCCGGTCAGTAGCCGGAGACGTCGGGCCAGCGCAGTTGCACGCCGTCCCGGATGAGCTGTGCCTGGAACCCGGACAGGTGCTCCGGGGTGTTGCGCACGCCGCGCGGCGACTGGCCGTTGTCCAGGCAGTACGCCGCGAGCGCCCCCGCCACCTCGCCCACGTTCCACTCGACCGGGTGCAGCCGGTACGAGCCGTTGGTGATGTGCGTGGTGCCGATGTTCTTGCCCGCGGGCAGCAGGTTCTCCATCCGGCGCGGGATCAGCGCGCCGAGCGGGATCTCGAAGGGACACGAGCCGACGTCGATGTAGTTGTCGCCGCCGGTGGAGGGGTGCAGGTCGATGCGGTACATGCCGACCCCGACCGCGTCGGGGTACTCGACCGCGCCCTTGTCGCCGCGTACGGCCAGCGACAGGTCCTGCTCGACGACCGTGTACTCGGCCCGGATGCGCCGCGACTCCCGGATGTAGGGGGCCATGGCCAGGCCGTCCGCGCCGCCGGTGACGTCGCCGCGCAGCCGCAGGCCGGGGAAGCCCGCCTCGGTCTGCAGCCAGTACAAGACCGACAGCGACAGCTGCTTGGCGTTCGCGTAGTGCGTGGCCGCGTCGGGCACGTCGATGACCGGGCTCTCGAAGTAGTCGATCATCGGCCAGTTGACCAGGCAGATGTCGCTCTCGTAAGTCCCCGGGGTGAACAGCTTGCGGGCCGCGATGCGCCGGAAGGTCCACAGGTTGCCGTCACCCGGGTTGACCCGCTGGTCGGCGACGACCGACAGCGGGTCGTCGTCGGGGTTCGGGGTGAAGCTGCGCTCGCTGATCGCCAGGGTGCGCGGGTTCGGCGAGCGGAACGACAGCAACCGGTCGCCCCAGAAGTCCGGCTGGTAGGCGCGCCAGAAGTCGTACTGCGCGGGCTTGTCGATGGTGTGGTCGCCGTCGACGTGGTCGATCGCGAAGCACACCGACACCGCCTGCATGTTCATCGGCTGCGCGGTGTCCGGGGCGCTGGGCTCGCCGGTCTCGTGCTGCGACTCGAACCCGGTGACGTACTCGGTCCCGGTCAGCGGCAGCAGCTCCCCGGTCTCGGTCGCGTCGAGGGTGTACGCCGCCTCGACCGTCAGCCGGTCGCCGGTGCGCACGTGCTCGACCGTCACCGCGGTGACCCGGTCGCCGTCGGTGTCGGCGGCCACCGGCCGGTACGGCTGCAGAACGGTGAGGCGACCCGATGACCGGTACGGGGCCAGCATGGACTCGATCACCGCGACCGCGACCCGCGGCTCATGGCACAACCGGCTGACGTGGCCGCCGCCCGGGTTCAGCTCCCGCCACGCCCGGGCGGCCGGGATCAGCGGGTAGTGGGTCCGGTAGTAGTCGCGGATGCCCTCGCGCAGAGCGCGGTAGCTCGCCGTGACCCCGAACTGCTCCACCCAGCTGTGCTCGTCCGGCGGCACGGCCTGGCTGGTCAGCTGACCGCCGAGCCAGTCGTACTCCTCGGTGAGCACCACCCGCCGGCCCGCCCGTAGCGCACCCAGCGCCGCGGCCACCCCGCCGAGGCCGCCCCCGACCACCAGAATCTCGGCCCGCATCGTCAATTACCTCTTTCGCTGAGCGTCTCGCCGGACACGACCTCGCACGGCAGCAGGCGCTGCCGCTCGCCGGGCGCGCCCTCGATCAGGGCGGTCAGGACCTCGACGGCCTGCGCGCCCATCGCCTGGCGCGGTATGCGCAGGCTGGTGAACTCCACTGCCGTCGGCAGCGCGGCCCGGGTGGGTTCCCCGAGCGTCGCCACCGACAGCGAAACCCCGCGTTCGCGGGCCAGCTCGTACAGCGCGACCCCGTCGGCGTGCTCCTCGACCACCACTGCGGTCACCCCGGCGGCCAGCGCCGCGTCCAGGACCGCAGCGGTGTCCCGCACGACGATCGCGGCGTCGTCGGCCGGTTCCACGGCAGAAGACGGGTCACCTGGCGGCGCGTAGTGCGCGCCGTAGGCCGCCGCCTGGGCCACCGCCTCCCGGAATCCGCGACCACGGTCGGCCCACGACTCCGGACCCGCACCCAGGCCCAGGTAGGCCAGCCGGTCGTGCCCCAGCGCCACGGCACGGCGCACGATCTCGGACGTCGCGTCCGCGTAGTCGGCGCCGACGTAGGGCACCGGGCCGCCCGCGTCGTCGCGTCGGCCGATCGACACGAACGGGATCTCCTCGGCCAGCAGCCGGGCCAGGTCGGTGCGGTCGATGGTGCGGCCGAGCAGGACGCTGCCGTCGGCCAGGCGCAGCCGGTTGTCGCCGTGGAAGATGCGCCGCCGCCCGTCGACCACCGGCGCGCTGGTCATCAGGAGCAGGTCGCAGCCGAGGACCTCGGCCTGCTGCTCGATGCCGACCAGGAACGGGTGGTAGAAGTCGCTGTTCGCGCTGGGGAACACCGGCTCGTAGGTGAACACGCCGATGATCCGGTTGTGCCGGGCGGCCAGCCGCCGGGCGATCGGGTCGGCGACGTAGCCGGTCTCGGCGATGGCCCGCAGCACCTTCTCGCGGGTCTCGGCCGAGAGCTTGACGTCGGCGTCGGACCGTCCGTTGAGGACGAGCGAGACGGTCGCCTGGCTGACGCCGGTCATGCGGGCGATGTCCTGCTGGGTCACCCGCCTGCGGGCTCCGGTCACGGTGCGTGTCCAATCTTCGAGCTAATGCGCATTAGGTGTTTCGGTGAGATGAGATCCTGCGGCCTTCGAGGCGCTTCGTCAAGGCCCACAACGAAAATCGCCCGAGCAGAAGTTCCTGAACTAATTCGTATTAGCCCCTTGACGGCCGCGCGGCGCGAACCCGAGACTCACCGTTACTTTCGGTTATCTCCATCGATGGGAGGCACCACCGATGAAACCGCTCCTCAACCGGCGGCAGCTGCTGGTCGCGGGCGCGGCCGCCGCAGCCGGCGGGCTCACCGCCTCGGCCCTGGGCAGCCCGGCCCACGCCGGCCCCGCGGGCTTCCCGACGTACCAGTACATCGGGACCCCGTTCAACAAGGCCAACCTGCGCTACAACCCCACCAACGAGCTGATCTTCCCGTGCATCCGCGGGGTGTACGACAAGATCAGCTCGCCCCTGGGCAGGTACTACCTGTACTACGCCCCGCACGACGCCCCCGGCGGCATCTGCCTCGCCTACGGCGACTCGCTCAGCGGCCAGTTCACCGAGTACCCGAACAACCCGATCGTGTCCAACGTCTGGTCGCCGCACTACTCGGTGAGCCACGTGTCGTCCCCGCACGTCATCTGGAACGCCGCGAACAGCAAGTTCTACCTGTACTTCCACGGCGAGAACAACACCACCCGGATGGCCTGGTCCACCGACGGCGTCAACTACACCTACTTCGGGCGGGTGCTGCACACCGGCGTCATCCCCAACTGCACCGAGACGTCGTACGCCCGCGTGTTCGAGCACGCGGTGCCCGGCCTGGGCAACAAGTACGTCATGGTGTTCATGGGCGTCACCAACGGCACTCGCAAGATCTTCTGGGGCTGGTCGGCCGACGGCAAGACCTTCTCCTTCGACCCGACGCCGCTGGTCACACCCGGCCCCGACGGGCAGACCGACATCGCCGCGCCGCACATCCTCAAGCGCAACAACACCACGTACGTCGTCTACCACGGCAACGGCGGCGACATGTACCTCACCGAGGTCGGCAACAGCTTCGACCGCGAGGTGCACCTGGGCGTCTTCCACTACGCCATGGACGCCTGGCCCGACCGGGGCCGCAGCGCCGCGGCGAGCTTCGGCACCGACGGCGGCGTGCAGTACATGTTCTACGAGGCCGGCCCCCGCCTCGACGGCACCATCGCGGTGGCCCGCGCGGTCTGACGGTGGCCGCGACGGCGAAGATCGCCGTTTCGGGTCAGAAAGTGCTGCCAGACTGCATTTCCTGACCCGAAACGGCGATCTCCGCCGGGTCTTCGCGATATTCGCCACTCCCGCAGCGGGGTGGATCGGGGCTACGGTCGCTGGCGTGACCCCCGACTCCTGGTTCCTGGCCGCCGACGAGCGCGGCAACCCGGCCACCGGCATCGACCGCCGCCACGCCGACGGACTGGCCTGGAGCCCGGGAAACCTGGCCCGGCCGCTGGTCCACGGAGCGACCTACTTCAGCGAGCTGGTCAGCGTGCTCAACGACACGCAGGCCGGTGACGTCGTCATGTTCACCGACTGGCGCGGCGACCCCGACGAGAAACTCGACGGGCCGCGCACCCAGGTCACCAAGGTCCTCGGCGACGCCGCCCGGCGCGGGGTCCAGGTGTACGGCCTGCTGTGGCGCTCGCACCCGGACTGGCTGCACTTCAGCTCCCCGCAGAACCGCCAGCTCGCCGAGGAGCTCCAGGCCGCGGGCGCGCACGTGCTGCTCGACATGCGGGTCCGCTTCGGCGGCTCGCACCACCAGAAACTCTTCGTCGTACGCCACCCCGGCCGCCCCGAGCGCGACGTCGCCTACGTCGGCGGCATCGACCTGTGCCGGGGCCGCAACGACGACGCCGACCACCACGGCGACCCCCTCGCCCCGCCGATGGCCGAGGTCTACGGCCCGAACCCGCCCTGGCACGACATCCAGCTCGAACTGCGCGGACCGGCCGTCGGCGACGTCGAGCACGTGTTCCGGGAACGCTGGGACGACCCCAGCGCGCTGTCCCTCAACGTGCTGGACTGGGCCCGCGACAAGCTGTCCCGGCTGCGCACCGAGGTCCCCGCGTTGCCCGAGCCGCTGCCCGACCCGCCGCGCTGCGGCACGCACAGCGTGCAGACGCTGCGCACCTACCCGCGGCGGCGGCTCGGGCGCTACCCGTTCGCGCCGCGCGGCGAGCGCAGCATCGCCCGCGGCTACCTCAAGGCGCTGGCCCGTGCCGAGCAGCTCATCTACGTCGAGGACCAGTACCTGTGGTCGGCCCGGGTCATCCAGCCGTTCGCGCAGGCGCTGCGGAACAACCCCGAGCTGCGGCTGATCTGCGTGGTGCCGCTCGCGCCGGACGCGGCCTCACCCGCCGTCTCGCGGGCCGAGTCGTGGGGGCGCAAGCAGGCCATGAAGGTGCTGGGCAGGGCGGGCGGCGACCGGGTCGCGGTGTACGGCCTGGAGAACGCCGCCGGGACGCCGATCTACGTGCACGCCAAGTCGTGCATCGTCGACGACACCTGGGCGACCGTCGGGTCGGACAACTTCAACCTGCGCTCGTGGACGTACGATTCCGAGCTGACGTGCGCCGTCGTGGACGAGTCGGCCGAGCCGTCGTACGCCCGCGACCTGCGGCTGGAGCTGATGGGCGAGCACCTCGGCGGGCCGGATCCGCGGCTGGCCGATCCCGCGGCCGCGTTCGACCTGTTCGCCGCCGCGGCCCGGGAACTGGACGACTGGCACGCATCCGGGCAGGTCGGTCCTCGCCCGCGTACCCGGCTGCGCCGCTACGACCCGCCGAAGGTGCGCGGCCTGCGGCGGCTGCCCGCCCGGCTCGTCTACGAGCTGATCTGCGACCCTGACGGGCGGCCCAGCACGATGCGCGTACGCAACCGCTTCTGACCGCTCACCAGTAGGCGGTGCTCCCGTACACGTCCGGGCGCGGGCGGCGCAACACACCCGGGCGCAGCACCGCCTCGAACGTCGCCACCTGGTACGGGCAGGAGTCACTCGGCTCGGCCAGCCATTCCCGCACCGGCACGCCCGGCACCACCTCGGCGACGGCCCACCACCGCGTGCAGTGCTCCCGCCAGAAGCCGTCGTCGAACCCGAGGTCGAGCACCGCCGACCTGGCGAAACCGTCCTCGTCGACGGCGACCTGGCGGGTTAGGGACAGCTCCGGATCCTCGTCGTCGCCCGCCGCGTCACCATCGATGATCAGCCGAAGTACGAACCGCCGCTCGGCGTCGCTGCCCTCGGTGGCGTGCGGCGGCAGCCCCGCGTCCGGGTGCACGGTCACGCACTCGACGACGACCCGCTGCCCGGCGGCATCCGCCACCGGCTGCTGCTCGACAACGCGGGCCAGATAAAGAGTGCTCACCCGGCAGAGTATGACCGCACGGCCCACGGCCGGAACCGATCTCCATTATCGTTTCGCCGCATGACCGAGACCCCGCTGTCCGACGCCCTGGTCGCACACGCTATTTCTCCCGACGCGGCCACGTTCGAGCGGTTCATCACGCTGTTCCGGACCTCGACGGTCGGGGTGATGACCAACATGATGATGCGGCGCGAAGGTCGCGCTGACCTCGCCTCCGACGGCAGGCTCACGGTCGCGAGCACGTCCCACGGCGACGGGCTCAGCCGGATCATGACCTTCGCGGACCCGGAGGTCTTCCTGCGCGTCTTCGGACCACGCTTCGACGCCGGGATCTCCGGCGAGGTCGTGCTGCGGATGGCGGCCGACGGCCCGGACTGCCACGGCATCCTGGTCAACTGCGCCACGAGGGAGATCTCTCAGCTGATCAGCAAGGAGACGGCGCGGGCCCTGTGCGGGGCGCCGCCGGCAGCCGACCCGCCCCGGCGGTCCTGGTGGAAGCGGCGCTGAACAATCCGCGAGCGCCTGACCGGCGGACGCGGCATGATGCGAGCCGTGACAAGCCAAGATCTGATCCAGATCGACCTGACCGATGCCGAACGCCATCTGATCGTCCGCGGCCTGCTTGACTGGGGTGGGCCCGCTCATGCCACCGCCGCACTGGCCGTCGCCATGGGCTTCGAGGGCGTCGAGGACTTCCATGTGCAGGTCAGTCGCCTGCGCGCGTCCCTCAAGGCGGGCCAGCCGCTCAGCCCCTGGGACTGGCGGCGGGCGCTCATCGCCACAGAGATCGTCTTCGCCAGCGACATCTTCGGGTCGGGCTACGAGTGGTCGACCACCACCGGTCTGTCCGACGAGGAGACGATTCGCACCCTGCGGCGACTGCAGCACAAGCTCGCGAAGCAGGCACGCGTGCACAGGGCCTGAGGCCACCTCACGGCTGCTCCGCACGGCGATCTCCATGCGCCGTTGAGCGGACGTTCTCGGCGGGTTCAACCAGGATGCCTAACGTCCAGGGCGATCACCCGTTCGAGGAGGACACATGACACGACTGCCCCGTCTGGCCGTGACCGGCCTGACCGCGCTGACCCTGGCGGTCGCCCTGCCCCACGGCGGTTCGGCGGCCCCGGCGGAGACCGAGCGGACCGGCGACTTCGGGCCCGCCGTGCTCACCGGCTTCGCGAAACTGCCCGCGCTGACGTTCGTGCCCGCCAGCGACCCGTCCGGCTCGCTGCTCGGCACCGCGCCGGTCAACGGCGTCACGCCGCCGTTCGCCGACCAGCCCGTACAGGGCTTCAGCGGTATCGCCCGCAACAGCGACGGCAGCTACGACGCGCTGTCGGACAACGGCTACGGCAACATCAACAACAGTGGCGACTTCGTACTGCGCATCCAGCGCGTCATTCCCGACTTCGGCACCAAGCAGGTCGACGTCGTCGGCGGGATCAACCTCACCGACCCGTCCGGGTTCGTGTCGTGGCCGCTGACCCGGGCCGACCGGGTGCTGACCGGGGCCGACTTCGACGTCGAGTCGATCGTCAAGGCCGCCGACGGCAGCTACTGGATCGGCGACGAGTTCGGCCCGTACCTGCTGCACTTCGACCGGGCCGGGCGCATGCTGGCCGCTCCGGTGCCGCTGCCGGGTGTCAACGCGCCGGAGAGCGCGGCGCGGCTGGCGGTGACCGCGAACCTGGGCAGCAGCAAGGGTTTCGAGGGCATGGCCGCCTCCGTCGACGGCCGGTACCTGTACCCGCTGCTGGAGGGCACGGTCAGCGGTGACACCGCGGGCACGCTGCGGATCAACCAGTTCGACCGGGCCGCCGGGGCGTACACGGCCAGGCGCTGGACGTACCGGCTGGAGTCGCCGTCGAACGCGATCGGCGACTTCATCGCGGTCGACAAGCAGCGTTTCCTGGTCATCGAGCGCGACAACAACCAGGGCGACGCGGCCGCGTTCAAGAAGATCTACCTGATCGACCTGGCCGACCGCGACCGGGACGGCCTGGTCGACAAGACGCTGGTCGCCGACCTGCTGAACATCGCCGACCCGAAGCACCTGGGCGGCACCGCCGACACGTTCCGCTTCCCGTTCCAGACGATCGAGGACGTGCTGATCCTCGACAACCGCACCCTGGCGGTGCTGAACGACAACAACTTCCCGTTCTCGTCCGGCCGCACCCCGGGCCGCCCCGACGACAACGAGTTCATCACCATCCGCCTCGACCGCTCCCTCCACGCCGACCACCGCGTACTCGACTGACCACCCGCCGCTGGATCTAGCTGATTTGTTGTCGCTGGAACGACAACAAATCAGCTAGATCTGGAATCTTGTTCCCAGCCTGCTGCGGTCAGGGCCGCGCGGAGCGCGGCGGCGACCTCGCCAGGTCTGTTGCGCACCTGGTGGGAGGTGAAGCGCAGGATGCGGTCGCCAGCGCTGCTGGTCGACGCTCAACGGTCCATCGCCCACCACCAGCACGCCCCGGCACACCCGCCGCCAGCGCCCGGTGCGCACCCGGTGCCGCACCTTTGCCGCCGTCAGCATCCCACTGGCCTGCTCCCAGGTCACCACATTGCTCTGCGCGAACAACACCCACTCCCACTCCTCCACGCAGGCAGCCTGACCTGGACCTAGATGATTTGTGGTCGTCAGGGCGACAACAAATCATCTAGGTCCACGACTGAGGTGCGACCTCGCACCGGCCGGCAGGGGTCAGGGATCGCGGGATCGGTCAGGAGGGTTCGAAACTGTCCCTCCGCGTCGGTAGGCTGCCTGCGGCAACCGGCGCAGGAGGTAGGCATGGGGACCTGGGGAAGTGGGAACTTCGACGACGACACCGCCGCCGACCACCTGTCGATGCTGACCGACCGGCTCATCAGCGAGGTCGCCGAGGCGATGTCCGGCGATCCGGTCGAGATCGAGCCCGACGAGTACTGGGGCGTCGCGGTGCCGTGCAACCTCGAACTGCTCCACCTCATCACCCAGCAGGGCTGGGTCGGCGCCGGGCTGCCCGAGCCGGAGGTCGTCGACGGCTGGAAGACCCGGTTCCTGACCGCCTGGGACGGGGCCATCGACGGGCTGGAGCCCGCGCCCGGCTTCAAGGAGCAGCGGCGGGCCGTCCTGGAGCGGACCTTCGACCAGCTGTCCGAGCTGGCCGCGCACAAACGAGCCTAATCGGCGACGTGGATGACGATCTTGCCACGGCGGCGGCCGTGTTCGAGGGCCTCGTAGCCTGAGCGGGTCTCGGCCAAGGGCAACACGCGGTCGAGCACCGCACGAACCTTGCCGGCGTCGACGAGTTCCGCGATCGCCCGCAGGGCCTCCCGGTCGGGCTTGACGATGAAGTACGTCGCGCGTACGCCGTGGCGCTCGGCCTCCTGTTGGTCGGGTGGGGCGGCGATGGCGACCAGGGTGCCGCCGGATTTCAGGACGGGCCACGCCTGGGCCTGCGCGGCCGCCCCGGCCACGTCGACGACGACGTCCACGTCCTGGATCTGGTCCGCGAGGTTCGACTTGTAGTCGACGGCCTGCTGCGCGCCCAGGCCTTCGACGAATTCGAGATCACCGGCCGACGCGGTGGCGCTCACCCGGGCCCCGAGCGCGGCCGCGAGCTGCACTACGTACATGCCGACGCCGCCCCCGCCGCCCAGCACCAGCACGTGCTGCCCCGGCTGCACGTCGGCGTGTTCGCGCAGCGCCTCCCAGGCGCTCAGGGCCGCCAGCGGCAGCGCCGCCGCGTGGTCGTGGTCGACGGTGGCGGGTTTGGCGGCCACGACGTCGGCGGGCAGGACGACGTACTCGGCGGCCGCGCCGTTCAGGGTGAACGGGATCAGGCCGTAGACGGCCTCGCCCACGGCCGGGCTGTCGACGCCCGCGCCGGTCGCCGCGACGACGCCGGAGAACTCGTGCGACGGGGTGACCGGGGTGCGCTCGGGCCCCGAACCGTCTGGGGTGTATGTCCAGGTCTCCGGCCAGGTGAGCTCCTGCGGGGTCATGGAGGCGGCCTTCACTGCCACCAGCACCTCGCCCGGCCCCGGCTCGGGCCGTGGCGCCTGCTCGTAGACGAGCTGCTCCGGGCCGCCCCTGGCATGGGCCCGCACGGCGAACATCGTGCTCATCCGGCCGCCGCTCCCCTCAGATCATCAGCGCCCAGCCCGCCCGCCTGGACGCGTTCTGGACGAAACCGCAGTTGAACACCCCCATTATCGGGCGTACAGGCGTCCGCTCACCGGAGTTCACACGCAAGGAAACCGCCCTCGCGGTGCGGAAACAGGACAGCGCCGCGCATCGACGGCCGGCAGCGACGTGGCTCTATGCTGTGCTTCCCGCCGGACAACGACCGGTGGTGGAGCAGCCGTGGAGGGACTGTGACCGAGCCGGTGCGGGCGGCCTGATCCGGATTGGACAAGCTGCCCCGACGCCACCGCGCCGACCTCGTCAGGCTCATCGCCGCGGAGGCCATCTCCAACATCGGCACCCGGATGACCTTCTTCGCGGTGCCGTGGCTGGTGCTGGTCACCACCGGCGACCCGGTGAAGGTCGGCCTGGTCGCCGGGGCCGAGACGCTGACGTACGTGGTCAGCGGCGTGCTCGCCGCGCCGCTGCAGGACCGGGTCGGGGCCCGGCGTACGTCGCTGTGGTCGGACGTGGGCAGTGTCGCGGTGATGGCGGCGATCGCGGTGGCCGGCGCGCACGGGTTCGGGCTGCTGCTGGCGCTGGTCGCGGTGCTCGGGGTGCTGCGCGCGCAGGGCGACCGGGCCAAGGCGACCATGGTGGTGCCGCTGATGGGCGCGGCGGGCAGCGACTACGCCCGGGTCGCGGCGGTACGCGAGGGCGTGCTGCGCACGTCCACCCTGGCCGGGTCGTCGCTGGCCGGGATCGCCGTGGTGGTGTTCGGGCCGATCGGCGGGATCTGGATCGACGCGGCGACGTACGCGGTCGCGGTGGTGCTGATGGTCCCGGTGCGGGCCGCGGTGACGGCGGCCGCCGACGCGAAGACGGCCGTGCCGTACTTCACCGCGCTGCGGGAGGGGTTCACCTGGTTCCGGCGCAACCGGCTGATGCGCGCCGTGACCGGGATGCTGTTCTTCACCAACCTGTTCAACCAGGCCAGCGCCGTGGTGTTCGTGCCGCTGTGGGTGTACCAGACGATGGACGACCCGGCGGCGCTGGGCGCGGTCGCCACCGCGTACGCGCTGGGGCTCATCGCCGGGAACGTGCTCGTCGCGTGGGTCGCGCCGATCATGCCGCGCTACCCGATGCTGGTGGCCGGATATCTGATCGGCGGGGTGCCGCGCTTCATCGTGCTGGCGCTGACCGACGACCTGCTCGTGATCGTCGTGGTGACACTGGTCGGCGGGATCTTCATGTCGTCGCTCAACCCGACGGTCAGCGCGATGATCTACCAGCGCACGCCGAAGGAGATGCTGTCGCGGATGGGCGGCATCATCACGGCGGTGGCGTTCGGCGGCGCGCCGCTGGGCGGCCTGCTCGCCGGATACCTGGTGCAGTTTCTGGGCCTGAACAACGCGATCCTCGTCGCGACCGGCCTGTATTTCGCGGTGACGCTGACCCCGGTGATCGGGCACCGGCTGTGGCGCGAACTCGACGACACCGCGCCGCCGCCGCCCAAGCCCGGCGACGGCAAGCCGCTGCCCGCGCTGTACGGGCTGGCCGGCGCGGCCACCGGACCGAGGGTCAGCCTCCGCTACGCCGACGGCCGGTGGACAGTACGGGCCCGGCACGGGCTGCGTCGGCTGGTGTCCGAGCGGCCCCTGCCGCCCAAGACCGCGGCAGCCGCGCTCACGCAGTTGGAGGCCGAGCCGGTGCGGTCGGCGGTGCGGGCCGCGATCGACCACGACCGGGCCCTGACCGAGAACCGGACCCGGGCGGTACGCGCCCAGGCCGCCCTCCTGGACCGGCACCTGTCCGAACTGAACCGGGCCCTGGAACGCGGTTAGGAATACGACGAACGGGTGGACACCGTCCGCACCCGACTCCAAGATGTTCACCATGCTTGATGTGACAGCGGAATCGCCCGTCAACGTCCGGCCGTCACATCTGGTGGAGCTGCCGCTGACCCCGTTGCAGGCCCGCTGGTGGCTGCTGTGCACGACCCACTCCGGCGGCATGTCGCCGCTGGTGGACCTGGTGCACCGGTTCCGCGGCCCGCTGGACGCCGGCGCCTGGGCACGTGCCGTCGACGCGGTCGTGAACCGGCACGAGATCCTGCGCACCCTGTTCGCCGACCGGCCGGACGGCCCGGTGCAGGTCGTCGGCCCGGCGAACGGCATCGCGATGGAGGTGCTCGACCTGCGCGACCTCCCCGTCGACCAGCGCGAACAGCGGGCCCGCGAGCTGCTGAACGAACGCCGCACCCTGGCCCTGGACCTGCGGAAGGGACCGCTGGTGCACACGTCGCTGCTGCGCCTGGCCGACGACGACCACGTGTGGCGGATGACGATCCACCACATCCTCGCCGACGGGGCCTCGCTCGGCGTCATCGACCGCGAACTCGGCCTGCTCTACCAGGCGCTGGTCGCGGGAACCGAGCCGGACCTGCCTGACCTGCTCGTCCAATATGGCGACTTCGCCTGGTCGCAGTCCGTCGCGGACACGGAGAAGGAGGACGAGGACCGGGAGTACTGGCGCGAGCAGCTGGCGGGGCTGGCGCCGCTGGAGCTGGTCGACGCGCTGCCGCGGCCCGCGGCCAAGGGCGCGCCCGCGGCGCAGCTCGCCCGGACCGTGGACCCGGGGCTGGTCCGGCGGGTCGAGGAGCTGGGCCGGGCGGCGCGGTGCACGCGGTTCATGGTGCTGCTCGCGGCGCTGCACGTGCTGCTGTACCGGGCGAGCGGCCGCGACGACTTCGCGATCGGCATCCCGGTGGCCGGGGTGGGGCGCACCCGGCCGGAGCTGGCCCGGCTGGTGGGGCTGTTCAACAACGCGCTGGCGCTGCGCGGCGACCTGTCCGGCGACCCGACGTTCCGGGAGCTGCTGGCGCGCACCCGGGAGACGGTGATCGACGCGCTGGACCACCAGGACCTGCCGTGGGGGCAGGTGGTCGCGGCGCTCGACGAGCCGTCGCATCCGGGCCGGGCGCAGGGTTTCCAGGCGATGTTCCTGCACGAGGAGGTCGAGGTCGCGAGCCGGCTCGCCCTGCCGGGACTGGCCGTGGAGGACTTCGGCCTGGGCATCCCGAAGGTGCTGCACGACCTGATGGTGTACGCCCGGCCCGGCCCGCAGGGCCTGTCGACGACGTTCGTCTACGACACGGGACTGCTGACGGAGCCGGTGGTGGCCGGGCTCGCCGACGGGTACGAGCGCCTGCTGCGCGCCGTGGTCGACGAGCCCGACATCCGCCTGTCGGAGCTGGTCAAGCGGGCCTGACGGTCACGCCTTGGCCTTGGCGGCGGCCCGGCGCTGCTCGATGGTCCGGGCCATGGCGTCCAGCGTCGGCGCGTCGAAGATCAGCCGCATCGACAGCCGCACCCCGAACGACGCCCGCACCTGGGCCACGAGCTGCACCGCCGTCAGCGACGTGCCGCCGATGGCGAAGAAGTCGTCGTCGGGCTTGATCCGCTCGATGCCCAGCAGCGAGGTCCAGATCGGCGCGAGCACGGCCGCCACCTCCGGCTCCGCCGCCCCTGGTGCGCCCGTGGCGCTGCCGGTCGGCGGTGTTCCGTTCCGGGCCGTGCCGCTCGTGGCCGCGCCGTCCCTGGCCGTGGACGGCGCCGTCGCCGCCGGGGGGATCTGCACCGCCGCCGGCGGATCGGGATCGATCCAGTGGCGGGTCCGCTCGTAGGGGTAGCCGGGCAGCGGCACCCGCCGGCCGGTGCCGTCGAAGGTCAGCGGCACCCCGTGCACCCACAGCGCGGCCGCCGCGGCGTAGCAGGTGGGCAGGTCGGCGGCGGGGTCGGTGGGCAGGCTGTGCAGCGGGGCGGGACCGTCCTTGGGCGCCTGCATCTGGGCGAGCCCGGCGAGGCGGCGGCCCGGCCCGCACTCCAGGAACACGGTCGCGCCGCCGGTCAGCGCCGTGGCGACACCGGGTCCGAACTGGACGGGTTCGTGCAGCAGGCCGGCCCAGTACGCCGGGTCGCGGGTCTGGTCGGCGGTGACCGGTAGCCCGGTGCGGCAGGACAGGTAGGGGCTGCTCGGGGCAGCCGGGCGGGCGGCCGCCACCGCGTTGGTCAGCTCGGCGAGCATCGCTTCGGTGACGGCTGACGGGGACGCGTGCACGGTGCGCAGCCGCCGGGTGGCGATCTTTCGGCCGGAGGGTTCGGTGAGCCGCTCCAGCAGTTCGGCCGGGCCGGTGACGACGCAGGTGGCGGGGCCGTCGACGGCCACGATCGACGCCTGCGGCGGCAGCAGCGCCGCGAGCCTGTCCGGGGCGGCCGACACCGTGAACGCGGTCCCGGCGGCTTCGCGTACGAGCCGCCCGTGCAGGGCGACCAGGCGCAGCGCGTCGGCCAGGTCGAAGACCCCGGTCAGTGTCGCGGCGACGTACTCGCCGACGCCGTGGCCGAGCATCGTGGCCGGGCGCACACCCCACGACTGCCACAACCGCGCGGTGGCGTAACCGGCGGTGAACGCGGCGAGCAGCGGGTCTGCCAGCAGCTCCCGGGCGTCGCGCCCGGCCGCCGCGGCGCACCCGTCGACGGCGGCGGCGAACTTCGGTTCGGCGTCGTACAGGCCGAGGCCGACCGGTCCGGGTGCCTGGTCATCGAACAGCAGGACCACACGCGGGTTGGCCACGGCGATGCCGGACTGGCGGCGCTGCGGGTCGCGGAGCGCGGCTACCACGTCGGGGCCGCCGGTGGCGACGACGGCGGCGCGGTAGGGATGCTCGGCCCGGCCCGCCCGGAGGGTGAACGCGACGTCGGCCAGGTCCGGGTCACCGGCTGCGGCCAGGTGGTCGGCAAGCCGCGCTACGGCGGCGTCACGGGCCGCCGCCGACCGCGCCGAGACGATGAGCGCCTGCGGCCTGCCCGGCTCAAGGACGGCCGGTGCGCGGTTAGGGCCCTGCTGGAGCACGACGTGGGCGTTGGTGCCGCCGATGCCGAAGGAGCTGACCGCGGCGCGGCGCGGGGCGGTCCCGGTATCCCACGTGGCCAGGGCCGCGTTGACGTAGAACGGACTCTCGTGCAGGTTCAGGGCCGGGTTGGCGGCGGTGTAGCCGAGGCTGGCCGGGATCCGGCCGTGGTGGAGGGCGAGCGCGGTCTTGATGAGACCGACGACGCCCGCGCCCTGGCTGAGGTGGCCGATGTTCGACTTGACCGAGCCCAGGGCGCACCACTGCCGATCGGCGCGGCTGCGGCCGTACACGGAGGTCAGCGCCTCGACCTCGATGGCGTCGCCGAGGGCGCTGCCGGTCGCCGACGCCTCGACGTAGGTGACGGTGCGCGGGTCGACGCCCGCGGTGGCCAGGGCGTTGGCGACGGCGGCGGCCTGCCCGGCGACGCCGGACGCGGTGAAGCCGACCTTGGCCGCGCCGTCGTTGTTGACGGCGTTGCCGAGCACCACGGCGTACACCTGGTCGCCGTCGTCGACCGCGTCGGCGAGCCGTTTGAGCAGCACGACTCCCCCGCCGCTGCCGGCCACGACCCCGGAGGCGGCCGCGTCGAACGGGCGGCAGTGCCCGTCGGCGGAGTCGGCCGCGCCCTCGCGGTGCAGGTAGCCCCGGTCGGCGGGCAGCTCGATGCTGACGCCGCCCGCCAATGCCATGTCGCACTCGCCCGCGCGCAGCGCCTCGGCGGCCGTGTGCACGGCGACCAGCGACGTGGAGCAGGCCGTGTAGACACCGACGCTGGGGCCCCGCAGGTTCAGGTGGTACGACGCGAGGGTGGTGAACGTGTCGGCGTGGTTGCCGTTGCCGATCGTGGTGTGGTCGGTGACCGCCATGATCGCCCGGTTGGCGTGGATGTGCTGCCAGCGGTAGGTCTCCATGCCCCGTCCGCCGTAGACGCCGATGTCGCCGGGGAAGCGGGCCGGGTCCCAGCCCGCGTGTTCCAGGGCGCTGTGGCACAGCTCCAGGAACAGCCGGTGCTGCGGGTCGGCCAGCGCCGCCTCGCGCGGGGTCAGGCCGAACAGGCCCGCGTCGAAGTCCTCGACGTCGTCGAGCAGGTAGCCGACCGGCACGAAGTCGGGGTCGTCGAGCTGCTCGGCCGGGACCCCGGCGCGCAGCAGGCGCTCGCGGCTCAGCTCGGTACGCGCGGACCGCCCGGCGACCAGGTTGTCCCAGAAGCCGGCCAGGTCGGGCGCGCCCGGCACCCGGCAGGCCATGCCGATCACCGCGATCGGCTCAGCTCCGTCGGTCCGGTCGTCGGTCAGGTCGTCGCTCACCGGTGATCTCCTTCGGTCGCGGCGCGGTGCCGGGTCCGCGCACGCCGGGCCGCGCCCCGGCGCAACGCCAGTTCCACCGCGTCGTCGGGGTCGCCCGCGGTCGCGACACCGTCGAGGAAGGACGCCAGCGCCCGTACGGTCGGGTAGCGGAACAGGTCGACGACGCGCAGGTCCCGGCCGAGCATCCGGTTGAGCCGCTGCTGCACGGTGACCGCGGCCAGCGAGCCGCCGCCGGAGTCGAAGAAGTTGTCGGTCACCCCGACGGCCGCGCGGCCCAGGACCTCGCACCACACGGCGGCGACGGCGTGCTCGGTCTGCGTCACCGGTGCCGCGCCCGCGGTGTTCTCCGATCGCTGCGGTCGTGCCGTGGCCCGAGGGGAGGCGTCGGCGGTGACGCCGCGCGACGGGGCCAGCTCGCCGCCGGTCAGGTCGCCCGCTGCGACACCGCGGATGATCACCTGCCGGAGCGAGTCCAGCAGCAGGTCCATCCGGGACACGTCGTAGAGGTCGCTGTTGTGGACGATCTCCAGCCGCATCCGGCCGTCGCGTTCCACGCCGTACAGCGTCAGGTCGAACGCCGAGCCCGGCGCGGGCACCGGCACCGGCTCGCTGATCAGGCCCTTGAGGTCCAGCCGGGGCGCGGCGAAGTTGAACACGTTGAACAGCACCTGGACCAGCGGGCTGCGGACCGTCTGACCGCCCAGCCCGAACGCCTGCACCAGGCGTTCCAGGGGCGCCTCGGGATGGGCCAGCGCGGCGATCAGCTCGTCGCGGGCCGCGCGCACGTGCTCGGCGAAACCGACCGTGGCGTCGGTACGCAGCCGCAGCGGAGCGATGTCGACGAAGAAGCCGACCATCGGTTCGAAGTCGGGGTGGCGGCGGTCCACCGCCGGGGTGCCGATCACGAGTTCGTCCTGCCCGGCCCAGCTCGCCAGGACCAGCCCGAACGCGGCCAGCAGCACCGCCGACGGGGTCGCGCCGTGCTCGCGGGCAAAGCGGTGCAGCTCGGCGGTGGTGTCGGCGTCGAGCCAGGTGCCGCAGTAGCCGGCGGGGTAGGTCTGTTCGGCGGGCCGGGGCCGGTCGCCGGGGACGTCGAGCACGGTCGGCGCACCGTCCAGGTGGGACGTCCACCAGCCGAGGTCGGTGTCGGCGCGCTGCTCGCGCCGCTCGGCCCGCCAGGCCACGTAGTCGCCGTAGGTGGCGGGCAACGGCGGCAGGGCCGCACCGGCGTACGCGGCGGCGAGGTCGTCGTAGAGCATGGCCTGCGACCAGCCGTCGAACACGGCGTGGTGGGCGGTGACCGCCCACACGTGCTCGTCCTCGCCGAGCCGGAACAGCCGATGCCGCCACAGCGCGTCGGTGGCCAGCCGGAACCGGCCGCCCGCCTCGGCGGCGAGCTGCGCGGCGAGCTCGTCCTCCTGCTCGGCCGGGGGCAGCGTGCTCAGGTCCGTGACCGGCAGCGGCACCGGGCCCACCGGATCGAGCACCGCGTACGGCACCCCGTCCGCGTCCGGGATGCGCCAGCGCAGCACCTCGTGGCGCTCGGCGACGGCGGTCAGCGCGGCGCGCAGCGCCTGCTCGTCGAGGGGTCCGCGCAGCCGTTCGGCGAGCACGATGTTGTAGGCGGCGGCGGCTTCGGGCGAGTAGCGCTCCAGGAACCACAGGCGCTGCTGCGCGGGCGACAGCGCGGGCGGGCGGCCGCGTACCGGCGGCTCGTCGCCGAGCGCGGCCGCGGCCGACGCCCGGGCCGCTATCGCCCGCAGGGTACGGCCCTGCAGCACGTCCTCGATCGCCACGTCGCGGCGCAGGCGCGGGCGCAGCGCGGCGACCAGCCGCATCGCGGTGATCGAATGCCCGCCGGTGTCGAAGAAGTCGTCGTCGCGGCCGACCCGGGCCAGCCCCAGCAGCTCGGCCCAGACGGCGGCGACCTCGGCCTCCGCCGGTGTGGCCGGAGCGGCGAACGGCGTCCCGCCCACGGGGCCGCTCTCCGCGACGAGCCGGTCGAGGTCGACCTTGCCGCTGGACAGCAGCGGCAGGTGCGACACTACGCGAATCTTGGTGGGGACCATCGCGGGCCCGAGCCGGGCCGCGACGTGCTCGTGCAGCGCCTGCGCGGTTGCGGCACCGGTCGTGAACGCGACCAGCTGCTTGCCGCCCGGGCCGTCGACCGCCGCGACGGCGGCGTGCCCGACCTCGGGGTGGCTGCGCAGCACCGCCTCGACCTCGCCGATCTCGACGCGCTGACCCCGGATCTTCACCTGCCGGTCGACGCGCCCGAGGAAGTGCAGCAGCCCGTCCGGATGACGGACCACCAGGTCACCAGTGCGGTACAGCCGCGCGCCCGGCACCCCGGAGAACGGGTCGGGCACGAACCTCTCCTCGGTCAGCTCCGGCGTGCCCAGATAACCCAGCGCCAGCCCGGCTCCTCCCGCCAGCAGCTCGCCGGGTACGCCGTCGGCGACCGGGCGCAGGTGCTCGTCGACGACGTGCACCCGGTGGTTGGCGGCCGGGCGGCCGATCGGCAGCGGCCGGTCCCAGTCACCGGTCGCCTCGAACCAGGTGACCAGCACCGTCGTCTCAGTGGGACCGAACAGGTTGAGGAACCGGCGACCCCCGGCCGTCCAGCGTGCCACCTGCTCCGGCCCCGGCGCCTCGCTGCCGGTCAGCACCACCCGCAGCTCGGGCAGGCCGGACGGGTCCAGCACGGGCAGCAGCGCCGGGGGCACGAAGGCGACCGTGACCCGGTGTTCGGCGCAGAACCCCTGCAAGCGGGTCGGGTCGGCCCGGTCGGCGGTCCCGACGAGCGCGACGGTGCCACCAGCCGCGAGCGGCGCCAGGATGTCGATGACGGACGCGTCGAATCCGATCGACGCGAAACCCAGCGAGACGCTGGCAGGGGTGAGCCCGGCGATCACGGCGAGGCTGGTCACGAACTCGGTCAGCGCCCGATGCGGGATCATCACACCCTTCGGCCGACCGGTCGACCCCGACGTGAACATCACGTAGGCGAGGTCGTCGCCACCTGCCGGAGCCACTTGGACCGAGGCTCCCGTCGGCACATCCGGACCAGGCGTCTGCGGGAGCGGTAGCAGGTGGAGGTCGGTGCCGTCGAGCGCCCGTGCGCCGACCGCATCGCAGACGACCGTTCGCAGGCCTGCCTCGCGGGCGATGTCGCGCAGCCGTGCGGGTGGCAGGGCGGGGTCCAGCGGCACGTAGGCCGCGCCCGAGGCCAGCACCCCGAGCAGCCCGGCGACCAGCATCGGCTGCCGGTCGGCGCAGACGCCGATCAGCGGCTGCGGGCCGTTCGCGCTCAGTGTGGCGGCAAGTTCGTCCGCGAGCGTGCACAGCTGCCGGTAGGTGAGCACCGTGTCCCACTGCCGGACCGCGATCGCGTCGGGAGCCGACGCGGCGTGGTCGGCGACGAGGTCGGCATACCTGCGGTCGGGGAACGGCAGGGTCTCGCCCGATGCCATCGACATGGTCAGCTCCTCGTCGGTGCGGTCGCGGGGTCGCGGATCGCCATCCGCAGCTCGCTGAAGTAGCGCCGGCCGGCCCCGTCCGGCACCCACGCCTGCTCGGGGCCCGGCAGCATCTCGGACACCGTCAGCGGCACCCCGGAACCGCCGGTGCGTGCCGCGGCCCGGACCATCGCCACGAACGCGGCGACGTACGCCGGGCTGGTGAAGTCGACGTAGACCGGTTTGACCTCGGTGCCGACCCGGACGAACACCTGCTCGGGCAGCCCGAGCCGGTCCCGCCAGCGGCGTACGGCGAGGTAGCGGGCGGCCTCGTCGGGCAGGTCGGCGGCGTGGGCGCAGTCGGCGACGGTGGTGCGCCAGGTCTGCCGGTGCACGACCAGACGGCCGATGCTCACCCGCGGGGTGTGGGCCCCGTCGGCGGCCACCTTGAACGCGTTGACCGCCCGCGACGACAGGAACGGGCCGAACAGCTCCAGCAGCGGCCAGGACCGACCGTCCGGGGCGTGCCCGGCCAGCTCACCGTCCACGAGCGACACCGTCACCGCCGCCAGCGGCAGCACCTGCGCCGGGTCGGGCACGGGTGCGGCGGTGTACGCGAGCCGCACGTCGCCCGGCCCGTCGAGGGTGAACGCGATCCGCGCCGTGAACTCGGGGAAGTCCACCGGGTAGAGCAGCAGGTTCCGGTCGCCCAGGTCGCGGTGCAGCGCCGCGCGCAGCGCGCCGGGGTCGGGGTGGAAGCGGGTGAGGGTGCCGCTGTCGCAGGTGAGCCAGGAGACGTGCAGCTCGCCGAGCACCGCCGTGAACTCGCCGTCGGCCAGGGCCTGCGCGTTCGGCGCGCACAGGTGCAGGTCGGGGCTGTGCAGGCGAGCCGCGGTCCAGCCGGGCCCGGCCGCGCCGAACAGCCGGGCGACCCCGGCGCGGACCTCGGCCGGGTCGAGGAGGATCGGGCCGTCGACCGAGCCGGTCAGGCCGAGCAGCCGCGACCAGCGGGTGGTGAAGTCGGCGAGCACGTCGGCGACCGGCCCCTGCCCGAACAGGACCCCGAGGGCGGCGTCGAACAGGTCGCCCAGCACGACGGGCCCGTCGGCGGCGGCGTCGTCGTACAGCTCTTGCAGGGCTCCGGTGAACGCGCCGGCCATCGCGGCGGTCAGCCAGCGGGCGGCCTCCAGCAGCGGCACGAGGGTGTCGGCGAGCACGGTCAGCAGCGGCTCGCCGAAGGCGACGTCCAGGTCGCGCAGGGTCTCCTCGTAGGCCAGGCCACGCCCGGCGTAGGTGGCGCCGGGGCGGTGGAGCACGTCTCCCCCGGTCACCGCGACGAACTCGTCCTGCAGCCGCAGCAGGGCGGCCCGGACCGCGGCGGCGTCGCCGGCCGCCGCGCCCAGCCCGTCGCGGGCGGCGAGCAGCCGGGCCAGCCCGGCGAGCGCCTCCTCCCGTAGCGCCGGTTCGGCCAGGGCGGCCAGGCGGTGCTCCAGTGCGGACTCGGCGAGCACGGTCAGCGGCAGTTCGATGCCCCAGCGCAGCAGGTCCTGCTCGGCGAGCTGGGTCAGCGCGAGGAGCGCGTCCGACGTGCCGCGCAGGCCGGTACGCGGATCGGCCACCGCGAGCGCGGCCACCTCGTGGGCGCTGCGCACGCCGTCGCACGCGCCCAGCAGGACGGCGTGCGCCGGGGACAGCCGCCGCGCGGGCAGGCCCGGCTGCAGCAGGTCGTCGCCGCGCAGCGCGAGCTGAGGCTGCCGGGTGACGGGCAGCCAGGGCCGGAACCTCGGGTCGGCGGCGAGCCGGTCGGCGTACGCGGACAGGACCCGGCGTTCCAGGTCCACGACGCGGGCCCGGACGAGATCGGGACCGGCCTCGACACGGGCGGTGACGTCGTCGGCGGTCAGCGACGCCCAGCAGACCGGGCCGAAGAAGCCGATGGTGTCGTTCTTGGCGCAGTAGCGCTGCCAGTAGCGGGTCACCAGGATCTCGCGCGGGCGGTGGCGGGAGTTGCGGTTCGCGTCCGGACCCGCGCGCAGCAGCCCGTCGAGGGCTTCGACGGCGTTCAGGCTCTGCCAGGTCACCGCCTCGCGGAACAGCGGATCGGCGGCGATGCCGTGCAGGCGGGCGGTCATCCGCCGAGTCGCGGCCGAGAAGGCCTCGTCGAACGCGGCGCGGTCGGCTCCGGCGGCGAGGAAGGCGTCGGCTTCCTTCGCGCACTCGGGCGCGGCGAGCAGGTCGAGGCCGGTCGCGGGGAACCCGGGCGCGCGCAGCACGGCCGAGCGCCACGCGTGCCATCCGGTGTCACCGAGCGGCACGAGCCCTTCGGGCTCGGTGGTGCCGGTGTTCCGCCATTCGAGCTTGTCGGTCTCACGCATGCCCGGCCGCCACGGGCTCGATCCAGTGCCGCCGCCGCTGGAACGCGTAGCCCGGCTGCCAGGGCCGCGGCGGGCCGGAGCTCTCCGGTGCCTGGCCGACGAGCACGTGGGCGTTGGTGCCGCCCAGCCCGAACGAGCTGACCCCGGCGCGGCGCGGGCCCGGCCAGTCGCGCGCTTCGGCGCTGACGGTGAACGGCGTGGCCGCCAGGTCCACATCGGGGTGCGGGCGGCGGAAGTGCAGGGTCGGCGGGATTCGCCCGTCGCGTACGGCGAGCACCGTCTTGATCAGGCCGAGCACTCCGGCGGCGGCGTCGAGGTTGCCGGTGTTGGGTTTCATCGAGCCGAGCACGCACTGCCCCGGCCGCGCGCCCGACGCCCGGAACGCCCGGGTCAGCGCCTCGATCTCGATCGCGTCGCCGACCGGGGTGCCACTGCCGTGGCCCTCCACGAAGCCGACGCCGTCCGCGTCCCAGTCGGCGGCGGCCAGCGCCTCGGCGACCACCGCCGCCTGGCCGGCCACGCCCGGCACGCTGAAGCCGGCGCGGGCCGCGCCGTCGTTGTTGACCGCCCAGCCGGCCAGCACCCCGTGCACGTGGTCGCCGTCGGCGAGCGCGTCGGCGAGGCGTTTGAGCACCACCGCGCCGCCGCCGTTGCCGAAGACCTGGCCGGTGGCGTCCGCGTCGTACGGGCGGCACACCCCGTCGGCGGCCCACGTGCCGCCGGGCCGGTGGCGGTAGCCGAGCTGCCCGGTCGACACGACCGCCGCCCCGCCCGCGATCGCGACGTCGCACCGGAAGTCCAGCAGGCTCTGCGCCGCCTGGCACACCGCGACCAGCGACGACGAGCAGGCCGTCTGCACGGCCACGGCCGGCCCGGTCAGGCCCAGCGCGTACGCGACCCGGGTGGGCAGGTAGTCGCTCGTGCCGCCGGCCAGCGCGTCGTCCCAGTCGTCGGGCAGCGGCCCGGCCGGTTTCACGGCCGGGTTGCCGAGCAGGTGGTGACGCAGGTAGCGGTTCACGCCGCAGCCCGCGAACACGCCGATCTGCGCCTGCCCGCGGGCGGGGTCGAGCCCGGCGTCCTCCAGCGCGTGCCAGGCCGTCTCCAGGAAGATCCGGTGCTGCGGGTCCAGCAGCGCCGCCTCCGTGTCGGAGTAGCCGAACCGCCCCGCGTCGAAGTCCTCCAGCGCATCCAGCCAACCGAACGCGGGCACGTACGTCCCGTCGGTGGGCAGGCCCGCGGCGGCGAGTTCGGCCGGGGTCGACCGGCGGACCGCGTCCACCCCGTCGAGCAGGTTGCGCCACAGGGCAGCCACGTCCGGCGCGCCGGGCACCCGGCAGGCCATGCCCACGACGGCGATCAGGTTGTCATCGCTCATGACGGCGTCTCCACCCGCTCGGTGGAGCCCTGCCTGGCGGCGCGGCGGCGGCGCATGCGCTCGGCGATGTGGCCGGGGTCGGTCACCGGCTGTACATCGAGTTCGGACCAGGCGCTCCCGGCCGCCGCGGCGTTCGGGGCGTCCACGGACTCGGCTTTCGTGGCCTGGTCCGCCGCCTGGTGGCCGCCGCGTGCGGCCGGAGCCGCCGACGGCCGGGCCTCGGGGCGTGCGGCGCGCAGGTGGGTGGCGAGCCCTGCGACGGTCGGGAACTCCAGGAGCCGGAGCATCGAGATCCGCTCGCCGAGCGCCTGCTGCAGCCGCTCCTGGACCAGTGCCAGCAGCAGCGAGTGCCCGCCCAGGTCGAAGAACGCCGTGTGCCGGTCCACCTCGGCCACGCCGAGGGCGTCGCACCACGCCGCCGCGATCACCTGTTCCAGCTCGTCGGGCGCGACGGCGGTGCCGCCGGTCCGCTGTGCGGGCAGGGCCGGACCAGGCTCCGGCAGTGCGCGGACGTAGAGCTTGCCGGTGTCGCCCATCGGCAGCGCGTCCAGGATGACGACGGCACGCGGCACCATGTAGTCGGGCAGCGCCTCGGCCAGCGCCGCCCGCAACCCGTTCGGGTTCACGGACACGGCGGCGGGAACGACGTACGCGATGATCTCTTTGCCGTGCCTGCCGTCGCGAGCCACGACGGCGGCCTGGCCGACGCCGGGCAGGGCCGCGAGCCGGGACTCGACCTCACCCAGCTCGACCCGGTAGCCGCGGATCTTGACGAGGCGGTCGGCGCGGCCCAGGAAGACCAGCCGCCCGTCCGGCAGCCGCCGCGCGACGTCGCCGGTCCAGTACGCGCGAGTGCCGCGGTATTCCCGGAACCGGCTCGCGGTCAGCTCCGGCCGCCCGTGGTAGCCGAGCGCGACGTGCGCGCAGCGCACGACGACCTCGCCGGTCAGGCAGGCCGGCCGCCCGGCGGCGTCCACGAGCACCACGTCGATGCCGTCGAGCGGGTGCCCGATCGGCACCACCGCGTGGTCGAGCACGGCGTCCGGGCCGAGGTGGTGCTGCGCCGCGAAGCTGATCTCCGTGGTGCCGTACCCGTTGACGAACACCGCCCCGGGGGCGAAGTGGCGGCGGCACAGCTCCACGTCGTGCCGAGTGACCTCCTCGCCGCCGAGCAGCACCGCGCGCACGCTCGGCAGCCGCCCGCCCTCGCCGAGCCCGGCCAGCAGGTAGCGGTAGACGGTCGGGGTGGAGTGGTAGACGGTCACGCCGTGCCGGCCGATCGTCCGCGCGAGGTGGCCGAGGCCGTGCGCGCGGATGTCGGACGGCACCGCGGCGGCCCCGGACAGGATCGCGCCGAACAGATCGGTGACCGCCATGTCGTACCCGAACGAGGTCAGCACGCTGGTCCGGTCCGCCGGGGTGATCGCGAAATTGCGGATGTGGTTGGCCACCCCGGCCAGCACGTTGCGGTGGCTCTGCACCACGGCTTTGGGCGCGCCGGTCGAGCCGGACGTGTAGAGCAGGTAGGCCGGATCGTCCGGCGCGGCCGGCCCGGCGAGGGCAGCCACCAGCTCGTCGAGGTCCACGGGCGGTGTGTGCGCGCCGATGTGGACCATCGTGAGGTCCGGTCGGCCCGCCTCGGCGGCGATGCGCCGGGCCAGGTCGGCGTACGCGTCGTCGACCAGCAGCACGTCGGCGTCACTGTCGGCGAGGATGTGGACCAGCCGCCCGGCGGGGAAGCTCGGCTCCAACGGCACGTACGCCCGGCCGCCCGCCAGCGCGGCGAGCAGCCCCACCACCGTGGTCGCGCCGTGCCGGCACAGCAGCGCCGCCCGGCCACCAACGGTGCCACCGGTCGCGGCTCGCACCGCCGCCGCGGTGGCCGCCACCGCCGACCCGAGCTGCCGGTAGGTCAGCTCCCCGTCGTCGGCGAGCACCGCGGACCGGTCGGGATGCCTCGCCACCTGCGCCGCGAACGCGGTGCTGATCGTGTCCGCACCAGGCTCCCACCCGGTCGGCTCCCGGCGCGGCCCACCGTGCAGCGCGGCCAGGTCACCGGGACGGCCGCGCTCATAGGCGGAATCCGGCAGCAGGTCCGCGGTGGACCGGCCAGGGTCGGCGGCCATGACCGACAGCAGCGTCGCCAGGTCGGTGGCGAACGCTGCCGCCAGCTCGTCCGGACAGCCGTGCACGACCAGCGCGCCGTCTCTGCCCGGCAGCACCGCCAGGTCGGTGAGCTGCTCGTCGGCATACGACGACGCCGGGTCCGGGTCCGGACGTCGGGTAGCCAGTTCGTGAACCGTGCCGTCGGCGGTCAGGTCGAAGTGGGCGACGCCGTCGGGGCACCGCACCGACTGCATGGCGCGGCCGGTGTAGCGGCGGGCCAGCAGTGCGACGGCAGCGTGGGCGGCCCGGTCGGCGGTGACGCCGCAGGCGCTCGCCAGCTCGTCCACCGCCGCCGGGGGCAGGGCGATCGTCATCAGCGGCCGCCCAGGACCGCCGCCGCGATCTCCTCCACCGTGGACACCTCGGCGTCCGGCTCGCACACCGCGTAGTCGTCGTCGCGGTAGCTGCCCGAGCCGTGCACGACGATCTCCCGGCCGGCGGGCACGAGCCCCCGGTCGATCGCGTTGAGCACACCGGTCAGCGCCATGACGATCGACCACTCGCGCAGGTCGGCCGGGTCGGCGGGCAGCTCGCAGGGGGTGTTGCGCAGCCAGTCGCGCAGCTGCGGGTAGCGGGCGACGCACTCGTGCCGCGACACCGTGATGCCGTCGCCGCCGTACCGCTTGATGAGGTCGTTCATGGCGGGCGAGGTGACCGGCTGGTGCGTGTAGAACGTCGGGTCGAGCACCTCGTCGAGGTCGTCGGCCACGGCCGGGAAGTGCGGGTCCGCGTCCTGCGACCAGAGGCCGGTCGCGGCGTCCATCCGGTATGCGGGCAGCCCGTCCCGGGAGAACGAGCCGGTGCGCAGGTTGAGCACCATGTCCGGGGTGCCCAGATGCTGCACCAGCAGGAAGCCGGGTCGCGGCGAGCCGTCGGCGCGGCCGGAGTCCTCCAGCACGTCCCGGCCCAGGTTGTAGCCGAGCAGGCCGAACGCGCTGGACACGGCGTGGGCGTGCCAGCGCGGCGCGGCGGCGATCGCCGGGGCCGCGTCCAGCTCGAACGCGGCGCGGGCCGCGTCGGCGACGAGGTAGTTCGGCAGGGCCAGGGAGAACCACAGCGTGGTGCCGTGCTTGTCGTACGCCTGGCGCGCGTACGCGTCGACGAAGGCCCGGCCGAGCGCCTTGACCCCCTCGGGCTCCGCGCCGCCGAAGCGCAGCAGCGGGTTGGCGGCCCGCAGCGCGGTGTCGGCCGACAGCGCGTCGCGGCGGAACTTGTGCCGGGTCGAGGCCGGTGCCAGCACGACGACGCGCAGCTGCTCGGGGGTGACCAGCTTCGCGGCGATGGCGCGGCTGACCGCGTCGCGCAGCGCGATGCCCTTGTTGGCCGAGGTCGGGGTGAAGACGCAGATCGACTCGCCGGTGCGCCGGATGTGCTCCACGGCGCGGGCGACGATGAGCATGGACGGGAACGTCTTGGTGGTGTGCGTGCCGGGGTTGCCGGTCAGGTCCATGAACTGCACGCCGTGGCCGCCGTGCGCACCCAGCTCGCGCCACGTGGCGTTGGCGGCGGCGAAGAACTGCCGCACGTCGTCGGACAGGTCCGGCAGGTCGAACCCGGGCGCGAAACCCGCCGTGCCGGCCGGGCCACCGGCGCCCGCGCCCAGCCGGGCTACGGCGGCGGCGATGACCTGGTAGTAGTCGACGATGAGGTTGCGGGTCACCGGGGCGGTCGCTGTCGTGAGCACCCTTGCTCCTTTTGGGTCGGCGTGGGGTTCGGTTCAGATGAGGGCCGGGCTGGGGCTCGTGGCCCGCAGCCGGCGGCGCAGCACGCGAAACAGGTCCTGCACCGCGTCGTAGTCGGTGGCGTCCCAGCCGTGCGCCAGTTCGGGCAGGTGGGGCTCCAGTGCGGCCACCGCAGCGGGCAGGTGCCGGACTCGGCCGCCGCCGAGTTCGATGCCGTCGCGGCGGCCGGCGCGCACGTTCCACTCGATCGCCTCCGCCGGGCTCAGGCCCGGCAGGTTGAGTGCGAGCCCGCCGCCGGTCAGCCGCACCGGGTAGCCGCCGGGCAGGCCGAGCGGCCCCGGCAGGCTGGTGTGCACCTCCGCGCCGGACAGCAGGTCGGTGAGCAGGCGTGCACCCGCGTGCCCGGCGATCGCGTTGAGCTGCGGCCGGGGCAGCGCCCGGTCGGGCGCGAGCAGCGCCGTCACCCCGGGCACCGGCCGGCCGTCGCGCCAGGCGAGCACGTCGTCGCCCGGGGCGTCGGGGGCGTCGAGGTGCGCGTGGTGGCCGAGCACGGCCAGCCGGCGCTGGTCGGGCAGCCCCAGCGCGGCCTGCAGGCAGGCGGCCAGGGTGGCGACGTTGCCGACGCCGCAGAGCACCGGCAGCCCCATCGCGGCCAGCAGCGGGTTGACCGCGTCGGGGAAGCAGGCGTTGATCAGCGCCGTGTGCGGGCTGGCCGTGGTGATCGCGCGGGCCAGCCGCACCACGACGGTGGCCTGCAACGGCAGCGTCACCCCGAACCCGGCCCGCCCGACCAGCCGCGTCCACGGCGAGGGCCGCTCGACCTTCTCGTACGGCGACTGCGCGGACGCGCAGCACACCAGGTACGTCGGCTGGAGCCGGGCCAGGGTGGCGGCCTCGTCGCCGAGCCGCTCCCCGGTGAAGCTGATCGTGGTGCCCGCCACCGCGGCTCGGGCCCGGCAGTGGCGGGCGATGGCCGACACCGCGTCGGGGTTGCGGGCGAGCACGGTGACCTCGATCGGAGCCGCGTTCAGCGCGCCGTGCGGCGGCGCGAGCACGGCCAGCGACTCGCAGATCGAGGTCGCCAGCGAGCCGCTGCCGACGATGGCGATGTGGTGCCGGTTCGTCATGGCTCAGACGGCGGGATCGCTGTGCACGGCGGCGATGCGGTTGGCCTCGTCGACGAAGACGACCTTCGGCTTGCTGTCGCGCGCCTCGTCGTCGCTCATCATCGCGTACGCCGCGATGATGACCAGGTCGCCGGGGTGGATCAGGTGCGCGGCCGCGCCGTTGACGCAGACCACGCCGCTGCCCCGCTCGCCCTCGATGACGTAGGTCTCGAGCCTGGCCCCGTTGGTGACGTCCAGGACGTGGATCAGTTCACCGGGCAGCAGGTCAGCGGCGTCCATCAGGTCGGGGTCGAGGGTCAGCGAGCCGACGTAGTGCAGCTCCGCCTGGGTGACCGTGGCCCGGTGGACTTTGGACTTGAGCATGGTGCGGTACATATTCCGCGCAGCCTCCGATGACAGGACATGTCCGAGTGGGTGTTCGACGGCGAGGGCGGGGCCTTCGCGGAAGCCATTCTCACATGGAAATACTCGAACAGATAGTTGCTGTCACAGATATGCCACACCCTGCTCTATCGCGCCGCGACACCAGCCCCTGCCAGGTATTTCTCGCGCAACAACCGCTTGTCGATCTTGCCGAGTGCGGTCAGTGGAAGGCGATCCACGAAGTCCACCGTCTGCGGCGCCCACAGTGAATTGAGGCGCTCCACACACCATTGCCGTAATTCGTCGATGTCGACCGAGACGTCCGGATGGAGTTGGACCACGGCGTGCACCGCCTCGCCGAGCCGCTCGTCCGGGACCCCGATCACCGCGGCCGCGCCCACCGCCGGATGGGCGTCGAGCACGTCCTCGACCGTGCGGGAGTACACGTTGGACGACGTCAGTCCGGTGACGATCATGTCCTTGGCCCGGTCGACGAGGTACAGGTATCCGTGCGCGTCCAGGTAGCCGACGTCGCCGGTGCACAGCCAGCCGTCGACCAGCGTCTGGGCGGTCAGCTCGGGCTGCCCCCAGTAGCCGGAGGTCATCAGCCGGGCCGACGCCCACACCTGCCCCACCTCGCCCGCGGCGACCGGCCGGCCCGCGTCGTCGCGGATCTCCACCCGGGACGGCGGCAGCGGCCGGCCGCACGAGGCCAGCCGTTCGGGAAACGCCGGATCGTGCTGCGCCGCCGGGTACGCGGCGAGCAGCGTCGCCTCGCTCATCCCGTACGCGACGAGCACGACCGGGCCGAACCGGTCCATCGCCTGGGCCAGCCGGGACGGGGCGATCGCGCTGCCCGCGCACGACAGCATGGTCAGGCTGCTCGTGTCGGTCGCGGCCAGGTCCGGGTGGTCGAGCACCTGGTAGAGCATCGGCGGCGGCAGCGTCGCCACGGTGATCCGCTCCCGCTGCACGGTGGCGAGGAAGCACCCGGCGTCGAAGCCATCCTGCTGCACCAGCAGCCCACCGCTGAACAGCGTGATCAGCCCCGCGGCCTGCTGGCTGGAGTGCCAGAACCCGGCCACCGCGAGCTGCCGCAGCCGCGGCCCGCCCGCGTCGAGCTGCCGCCGCGCCGCGGCGAGCACATTGGCGAAAAAGTCGTGCCGGTGGTGCACCAGCTTCGGCAGGCCGGTCGTGCCGCCGGTCTGAAACAGCGACTGCGGCTCGGCGTCGCCCGTCGTCCACAGCAGGGCCGTAGGCGACTGCGCCACGTCGGGTCCCGCAGGGCCGGGTCCCGCCGTGTCCGAACCGGTGGGGCCGGAACCGGCCGGGTCCGGGCCGGTCACGTCGGGGCCGAGCCCGCCCGCGCCGATACACAGCGCCGGCAGGTGCGGGGCCTGGGCGACCAGGGCAGCGCCGGGCTCGGCGTGGGTGCGGGCGTCGTAGACGAAACCGTCCACGTCGGCCAGCGCGAGATATCGCGCGCTCTGCGAGGGCGGGGCGTTCGGCGCGACCCAGACCGAGCGGCAGCCGAGCAGGTGCAGCGCCAGCTGCGCGTACACGGCCTCGGGCCGGTTGCCCGCGAGCACCGCGATCGCCGAACCCGGCCGCACGCCGTGCCCGCGCAGCGCCCGCGCCATGCCGAGCACAGCGGCGCGCAGCTGCGCGTACGTGATGCGCCGGTCGCCGTGCACGATCGCCTCGGCGTCGCCGTGCCCGGCGAACAGCTCCAGCCCGCGGCGGACGTAGTTGTCCTCAGCCGCCATGGCACGCGACGGTGAGCGTGTCGTGCCCGCGCAGGATCAGCGGCTTGGCCACGTTGCCCGGCTGCTGCGCCAGGGCCAGCGTCGGGAACCGGTCGAACAGCGCCGGGAACGCGACCTGGCCCTCCAGGCGGCTCAGCGCCGCGCCGAGGCAGTAGTGCGGGCCGAAACCGAAGCTCAGCGACCCGGAATCGGGCCGGGCCGGGTCGAACGCGTCCGGGTCGGTGAACCGCGCCGGGTCCCGGTTCGCCGCCCCGATCATGACGAGCACCGCCTGACCGGCCGGGCAGGGCACGCCCTCGATCTCGGCATCCTCCGGCGCATACCGCACCAGGATCTGCACCGGCGGCTCGAAACGCAGCATCTCGTCGACGTAGGAGCCGACGTTGTGCGGGTTCAGCTCCGCGCGCAGGTGCGGGCGCTCCAGCAGCATGGTCAGGCCGTTGCCGAGCAGGTGGGTCGTCGTCACGAACCCGGCGTTGAACGTCGTGATCAGGTTCGCGACGAGCGCGTCGTCGCCGAGGTCCGTGGCGGCCAGCAGGCTGACCAGGTCGTCGCGGGGCTCGCTGCGGCGCTTGCCGACCAGATCCGTGAAGTACGCCGACAGCTCCCTGGCCGCCGTGTCGGCGCGGACCATGTTGCGCCAGTTCGCGCCGTCGAGTTCCAGGATCGCCCCGATCGCCAGCACTCGCGGCCGGAACCAGGCCAGGTCCTCCTGCGGCACCCCCAGCAGCTCGGCCATCACGCTGCTCGGCAGCAGGTAGGCGAACTCGCCCATGAACTCGACCGGGCCGTCCGCGGCCAGCTGCGCCAGCCGGTCCAGCAGACGCTCGGTCAGGTCCGTGACCGCGTGCTCCAGCGCGCCGACCCGGCGCGCGGTGAACGCCCGGCCGATGATCTGCCGTACGCCGTCGTGGGCGGGGCCGTCGGTGAAGAACATCGAGTCGCGCAGCACCCGCAGCGCCGGATGCCGCCGCCACTGCGGGGTGTGCCGGTCCAGGTAGGCCGCGTCGAGTTGGCGGAACCGGGGGTCCTTGAGCACCTGGGCGACCGCGTCGAAGCCGTACACCGCCACGGCGAAGCCCTGTGCGCCGCCGTCCACGGGCACGGCGACGCCTTCGCGGTGCAGGCGCGCGTAGAGGGCCGGCGGATCCACACGTCCCTCTTCGGAGAGCAGTGCATTGAGATCCATGAGCACGTTCCTACCACACCGGCGAACCCGCCGGTATGCCGTCCTGCCTGGCCCGCAACGAATCCCAGCTCCGGCATGCGGACGGCGGACCGCTGCCGGAAACCGGACAGCGCGGCACCGGCATGCGGGGGCGGGCGACCGGCCCGGCTCGCCGCGCGGCGGCCGCTCACCAGCGCGAGTTGAACCGCACCTCGTGGCGGGTGGCGTCGGCCGCGGCGAAGGCGAGCAGGCGCTCACCTTCCTCGGTCAGCTCCTGCACGTCCTTCGTCGGGATCTGGAACAGCGGCCGCACGACCAGCGTGGCAGCGCCCTTCTTCCGGGTGATCGCCCAGATCGCCTGGACGAACCCGTCGACCAGCACCGTGCCGGGCACGACCCCGGGCACCGCGAACACGTCCCGCCGGTCCCGGTCGTCCATGATCCGGAAGGTGTCGTCGAAGGCGTGCAGCATCGCGTCGAAGTCGGCGAGATAGCGGGCGGGCGCGGGGGTGTCCGGGTGCGGCAGCGGGGCGTCGGGCAGATCGAGCAGCTCGGCGCCCTCCTCGTCCCGGTACGCCACCAGCCGGTCGCCGAGGCGGTCGACGACCTCCCGGAGCCCACTGAGCCCCGACCAGGCCTGGATGTCGCGCACGGTCGCCGGACCGAACGCGGCAAGATAACGCAGCACGAGGTCGTCCACGGTGGCCGGTGGCCCGTCGCCCGCGCCGAGCCAGTGCTCGGCGGTCGTGTACGCGGGCTGACCGACCGCGCCCCACAGCCCGTGCGGCGGCACCGGCACCAGGGGCAGCCCGGCTCGCGCCGCCGCTCCGAGCGCGGCCGGATCGGCGTCGGGCCGGCGCCCGGCGAGCGCAGCGCCCAGCTCCTTGACGGTGTACGGCCGCTGCTCGACCAGCTCTCGCGCCTCGGCGGTGATCTCGGCGAGGTCGGCACCGCGCAGCCGCTCCCGGGTCGCTGCGCTCAGGTGCCGTTCCTGTACGCCCTGCAGCAGCGGCCGAAAGGCACGGGCGTCACGGGCGCTGACCAGGTGCGGCGTGGCCTGCATCAGGCCCAGCCGCACGGCTGCCCGGGAGGTCAGCAGGTCAGTCAGGTCGTCGACGCGGAACTCCCGCAGCCGCGTCCACAGCCCGAGGTAAGGCGGGTTCGGCGACTGGGCGGGCAGGCCGGCCAGGTGCTCGACCGCCTCCAGCGCCGTGAGCGGCGAGCGCTCCAGCAGCAGTTGCCGCGCGAGCAGGGCACGGTTGAGGTCGCGGCGGGTCAGCATGGGTGGATCATTTCACGCCGTGCCGCCCTGGTCGCCGTGAGCACGGCCGAGGGCACCGGCTCGCTCGGCCGTGGGGCACGCCGCGCGCCTGCCGCGCCTCACATAGACGTTGGCCTATGACATCGAATCCGAGACGCGTTTTTTCGACGTGATAGGCCAACGTCGATCAAGGGCGGGGCTGGGCGGGGAGGCCGACCCAGCGTCTACGAAGCCTTCGGTCGCGCACCAGTCCCGCATGGTCTGCTCCCCGAGCAGCGAGACGAGTCCTGAGGTCTGGGTGGCCTGCGCCCGCAGCGCGACGAGCTTGCGGTCGGCCAGCGCGTCGTCAAACGGCACGGCCAGGCTCAACGCGGCGGCGGGCACCGCGTACGGCAGCCCGTCGGCGACAAAGACGTCGATATGTACGGCTCGGACGCCGACAGCCTCGCCTCGGCCGCCGCCGACCTCACCGCCGCGCTTGGCCCAGCCGGGTACGCAGGCGCCATCGCCGCAGGTAGCACATTCGGCCCAGATGGGACGGTCACCCACGCCCTGTCGACCGTAGACGCCGCTCTGACCTCCGCGAATCCAGATCGAGATGATTTGTTGTCGCCCGGACGGCAACAAATCATCTAGATTCACTGTTCCCTGCGTTTGGGCCTCGGCGGCGGGCCCGGTTTCGGTGGCCCGAGAGGGGGTGCGACCATCGGGATCGTGATCGCATCGCTGGAGGGGCGGCGTTTCCTCGCCGAGGCCGATGTCGCCGGAGGCGAGGTCGGGACGCAGACGGTGTTCGACTACCACGAGCACGACGGCATGGTCTGGGCCGAGTACTCGGGCGGCGCGATCCGGCGCGGCTTCCTCGTCGGCACCCGCGACGGCGACCGACTCGACTTCCGGTACACGCAGCTCAACACGGACGGGCAGACCTCGACCGGGCATTGCGTGTCCGTGCTGTCGCAGCTCGCCGACGGCAGGCTCCGGCTGGACGAGACCTGGGAGTGGGAGTCGCGGCCCGGCTCCGGCACCAGCGCCGTCGTCGAACAGAACTGAGCCCGAGGGTCAGGTCGGCGGCAGCACGTCGCCGAGCGCGGCGAGATCCGCCTCGGGGATGGCCAGCTCCAACGAGCGCTCGCCGACCCGCACGGCCAGGATCCGGCATGACGGGTTGACGTCCCAGCCCTCCCGTACGGAGACCGGACGGGTGCCGTGCACCGTCAGCCCTGCGGGACCGAGCGCGATGCGCCGGGTGTTCATGCCCGGCGGGGTCCACCACCGGCCGTCGGCCGTGATGAGCAGGTCACCGTGCCGCCACTGGGTCTGCCCGGCGCCGGTGTCCCTGATCCCGCACGGCACGCGCACGGGCCGGCCCGCGGCGAGCGCCGCCCGCCGCGCCTCGGCACGCCGAAGCTCGCGCCGCTCGCCCCAACCCAAGCCGATCAGCCCGCCGATCAGCCCTGCCACCAGGTCCAACACCCGCCACCCCCGCCCGTCGGGGGCAGACGATAGCCGACGTCCGTTACCCGAGCGGGGTCGCGGTGCCAGACATTCGCCCAGGTCAGCGTGAGTTCCCAGATCTTGTGGCACCCGGCCGAGGGCCGTGGCGGAGACGGTCCCCGCCACGGCCCGCGGATCTCGGTCAACCGACGCCGATGGCGACGGCCAGCTCGGCGGCCGACAGCGGGTACCTGGCCAGCAGGTCGCCGACCGGGCCGGTGCCGGGCGCCTGCTCCGGGGCCGCCCACGTGCCGTCGCAGCCGAGCAGGGCGGCGAGCGCGTCGGTCGGTTCCGGGTGCGCGGTGAGCAGCACCGCGACCGGCCCGGCCGGGCCACGCGGCGCGGCCACGGCGGCCCCCGGGTCCACGGCCGCCGCCGACCAGGGCGGGGTCCACGCGTCGAGGGTCGGCAGGTCGCCGGGGAAGACCCGGCCCGCCTCGCGGACCAGCAGGCCGACGTGGTCGCCGCCCTCCTTGCGCAGCGTCGTGATCAGCGTCGGCAGCCAGGGCAGCAGCACCGCGTCGGGCAGCCGCCCGAACGCCTGCGAGATCGCCTCGACGACGAACCCGGCCAGCGCCGGAACGGGCTCCAGCGCCTGCACGAAACCGCTCAGATACTGCGGGTACGCGGGCAGCACCAGCGGGTTGTCCAGCAGCGCGACGCAGCGTTCGCGCAGCTCGGCCCGGGACAGCAGGCCGAGCTGGTGCTGGGCCGCCCACAGCAGCGCGGTCTTGCCCGGCGTCGTCGGGTGCGACTGCGCCACGGCGAGTTCAAGCTGGGCCCGGTCGCAGCCCAGCGACAGCGCCAGACTCTCCATGCTGAACAGGAAGCCCAGCATCGCGGCGACCTGCTTCGTGCCGGTCTCCTCCTCGACGAAGGCGTTCGGCAGCAGGGTGCAGTAGTGCGCGTACCCGGCCTTGACGAACGCTTCCAGCCAGGCGGGCAGCACCGGCTCGGTGGCGCGGTAGTGGGCCAGCAGGCGGCGGGCCCGGCGCAGCACGTCCGGGGCGTCGTCGACGGTGCGTTCGGCGGCCAGCAGCTCGACCGCCCGCGCGCCGAGTTCGTCGGCGAAGCGGCGGCTGCGCAGGTACAGCGTGGCGTCCTCGACCGCGCCGAGCGCGACCGCGGCCGTGGCCCGCGGACCCCACACGCAGCGGCGCAGGCGCTGTTCGAGGACCTGCTCGACGGTGATGCCCTCGTAGCCGAGTTCGATCAGCTCGCGGGAGTGGGTGCCCAACGCCAGGTCCCAGGACTCCTGGATGGCCCGGTGGCCGAGCCGCCGCTCGCCCATGATCGGGCGGGCCGCGCCCTGCGGCAGCAGGTGCCGCAGGATCCACAGCAGGTCGGAGCACTTGCCCAGCACCGGATCACCCGCGATGTCGAGCAGGGCCCGCTGCACGCCGCGCTGCTCCAGCTTCAGGCCGAGCGGCGCGAGCCGGTCGTGCACGTCGCGGGCCAGCGGCGGCAGCGAGTCGTAGCCGACCTGGCCGATCCGGTCGCCGCCGAGCATGATCTCGCAGAGCCGCCGCACGTCACGGCGGCCGGGCACGGACTCCTTCTCGATGCAGGTGACGGCCGCGTCCTGGAAGTCGTACGGCGTGGGCCGGGCGCGGCCGCGCATCCCGGCGAGCAGGATCGAGGTCTCGAACACGGCGATGGCGTCGGCGGTGCTGGACAGGTAGCCGTTGCGGCGGGCCAGCCGGACGATCTCGACGGACCAGCCGAGCAGCTCGTCCTCGTCGAGCGTGTCGAGCACCGGGGGCCGGGCGAGGAACCCGGACAGCCGGTCGGTGACCTGCTGCGACTGCGGCGAGACCACCGGGGCCGGCTTGGCCTTCTTCTTCGCGGCGCGGCCGCCCTGCTGGCCCTCCAGCCGGTACGGCTCCACGCCGGTGCGGGTCAGCGACTTCGCGAAGACCGCCGCGGCGATCGACACCGAGCCCGAGGCCAGCCCGAACTGGGCCTCGATCGACGAGTGGCTCGACGGGATCAAGCCGTAGTGCCACTTGGTGGCGGTCCGGGGGCTGATCTCGTAGCTGTCCGCGCCGTGCAGGCCGAACTCGTCGACGTGACTGGCGGCGTGGAACGCCCCGCAGACGTAGAGCGTGTCGGCGGCGTCGACGCCGGACGTGGCCAGGTGCTGACGCATCCGGGTCCACATGTAGCGCTCGCGTTCCTCGTCGGAGGTGACCCGGTCGCGCGCGCCGGGCGCGAGCCGCCGGAACAGGCTGCCGATCAGGACCATGACCTGCCGGTACGTGTCGTAGTCGGCGTCACCGAGGGGCTGCTCGACGTACTGGTCCCACCACTCCGACCAGTGCCGCACCTTGCCGTGGTGCAACAGGTGCTCCTCCAGCTCGGCGAAGCGCGGTCGCAGGTCGCCGATCTCGACGCCGACGGCGTCACCGTGCAGATCGGCGTCCTCGGCCGGTTCCGCCCCGGCTTCGGGCGCGGGCTCGGCCGCCTTGTCCTTGCGCGGCTGCCACTGGAACACGTGGTCGGTGGACCGGTCCACCAGCACCAGCTCGACCCCGGGCGTGTCCAGGGCGTACGCGATGGCCTGGTATTCGGCCGACGCCTCGGTGATCGGCGCGACCACCGACAGCGGCGCCCAGTCCTGCGGGAAGCCGTCGAGTTCGGACGCGAACGCCTGCACCGCCACCGGCAGCTTGCAGTTGCGCAGCTCGGTGAGCAGCGGCGTCATGTCCTCGCACAGCTCCAGGTAGATGACCTTGGGCTGCTTCTCGCGCAGCCGTTTGGCCATCGCCATCGCGGACGCGGGCGAGTGGTGGCACACCGGAAAGATCTCCAGCGGTTCGGCGAGCGCCCGATCGACGTCGTCCACGATGCCGGACAGGATCCCGGCCAGCGCGTCCGGCCCGTCGGCGAGCGCCGCCGCCGCGTCGAGCAGCTGCGAGCGCAGCGCCCCGAAGGTGGGTTCCGTCACGACAGTGTCTTGATCGCTTCGCGGCCGCCGTCGAGGAACTCGGTCCACGACCCGCCCTCGGCCTTGCTGCGCGGCTCGACGACGCCGTGCCAGTACTTGTTCAGGATCGCCAGGTCCTCCGGGGCCCGCCGGGCCAGCGAGCCGACCAGCGAACTGGCCAGGGTCTGCGCGCGCAGGGACCGGTCGCCGAAGAAGTTGCTGTGCAGGATCGCGTCCTCCAGCACGCCGATCTGCTCGGCGGTGGACAGCGCCGATTCGAGCTTCTCGTCGTCGCTGCCCGCCGACGCGGCCGCGGCGCGCAGGTCGGCGAAGCTCTGCAGCAGGATGTCCAGCAGCGTCGGCGGCACGTCCAGCTCGATCCGGTGCCGGCGCAGCAGTTCGACGGTGCGGAAGCGTACGATCTCGGCTTCGCTCTTCTTGTTGGTCACCACCGGGATGCGCACGAAGTTGAACCGGCGCTTCAGGGCCGAGGACAGGTCGTTGACGCCCCGGTCGCGGCTGTTCGCGGTCGCGATGATCGAGAAGCCGGGCTTGGCGAACACGATGTTGTCGTCGTCCAGCTCGGGAATGGACACGTACTTCTCGGACAGGATCGAGATCAGTGCGTCCTGGACGTCGCTGGTGGAGCGGGTCAGCTCCTCGAAGCGGCCGATGACGCCCTGCTCCATCGCCGTCATGATCGGCGACGGGATCATCGAGGCCCGGGACTGGCCGTTGGCGATGACCGCCGACACGTTCCAGGAGTACTTGATGTGGTCCTCGGTGGTGCCGGCGGTGCCTTGCACGACCAGGGTCGAGTTGCGGCTGATCGCGGCGGCCAGCAGTTCGGCCAGCCAGCTCTTGCCGGTGCCCGGGTCGCCGATGAGCAGCAGGCCCCGGTCGGAGGCGAGGGTGACGATGGCGCGTTCGACGAAGCTGCGGTCGCCGAACCACTTCTGGGCGACCTCTCGGTCCAGGCCGTCGGCGCGCTCGCTGCCCAGGATGAACAGCCGCACCATCTTCGGGCTCAGCCGCCAGGAGAACGGCTTCGGTCCGTCGTCGATCGACTCCAGCCAGTCCAGCTCCTCGGCGTACTTGGTCTCGGCGGGGGCGCGCAGCATCTCGGTCATGGGTCGGATCTCCTAAGCCAGGAAGTTCTTGAGTTCGAAGACGAGCTTGCGGATGTGGCCGGACACGACCGGCGTGCCGAGGTCCTTGAAACGCTGGCGGAACCACGGGTTGACGATGTTCTGCCCGGAGCTGGTCACCGAGCCGACGGGGATGAACCGCACCCCGGAGCGCTGCACGGCGACGATGCTGTCGTACAGCGGCTGGGAGCGGTCGAACTCGTAGAAGTCCGAGATCCACACCATCGCCGTGTTGGCCGGTTCGGCGATCTTCGGGCGGGCCATCGCCATCGCGATCGGCCCGTCGTTGCCGCCACCGAGGTTGGTGCGCAGCAGCACCTCGAACGGGTCGTGCACCCACGGCGTCAGATCGATGGCCCTGGTGTCGTACGCGATGAGGTGCACGTCCACCTTCGGCAGCCCGGCGAAGATCGAGGCGAGGATGGTGCAGTTCACCATCGAGTCGACCATCGAACCGGACTGGTCCACCACCACGATCAGCCGCGACGGGGTGGTCTTGGCGGCGGTGTGCCGGTAGAACAGCCGGTCGACGTACAGCTTCTGGTCGTCCGGGCTCCAGTTGGTCAGGTTCTTCCAGATGGTGCGGTCGAGGTCGAGGTTGCGGAACACCCGCTTCGGCGGCACACTCCGGTCGATCTTGCCGACCGCGGTGCGCTCCACCTGGGTGCGCAGCACCGCCGCGACCTCCTCGACGAACCGCCGGATCAGCGCCTTCGCGTTGGCCAGCGCCACCCCGGACAGGTTCGACTTGTCGCGCAGCAGCTGCTCGATCAGCGACATGCTCGGGGTGAGCTGCGCGGCCAGCTTCGGATCGGCCAGCACCTCGCGCAGCTTCATCCGGCTCACCAGGTCGCCTTCCAGCTCGCCGAGCGTGCCGCCCATGCCCTGCCCGCTGCCGCCGCCCATGCCTCCGCCGCCCTGGCGGCGCAGGCTGCCCGGCTCCTCGCCCAGCGCCTTCTCCAGCCACCCGGCATCGGACTGCCAGCGCGCCAGCTGCGTCGCCGACACCGAGCCCGACCCGGTGTCGAACACGTTGAGCAGCAACTTCGCCGCGAGCGCGGCCCGGCGCACCTCGGCGGCCGTGTCCCGCCCGGCCTCGACCGGCGACACGGCGGCCTCATCGGCGGTCGACGCGGCCTCTCCGGCCGCCACAGCCTCGTTGGGAGCCGCGGCACCCAGCTTCTCGGGCGTCATCAGGCCGTCGAACTCCGCGGCCAGGTCGGGGAAACGTTGCACGATGTTGTCGATCGACACCGACGGGTCGAGCAGCGCGGCGGGCAGGCCGATGTCCTCGGTCACGGCCAGGCTGGCCGCTTCCAGGGTGCCCTGCTCCTCGCGGCTGAACAGCCGGGCGATGAGCCGCCAGTAGATCACCTGGCGGCGGTTGACGTCCGCGTCCACGGTCATTTGCGCAGCAACCTTCCGGCCCGCTCACGCAGCACCTTGACCGCGTCTGCGGCGGCCGCCTCGGCCTTGGCTCCGGCGGCGTCGGCGGCACCGCCCGCCCACGCGCCCCCGTGCACGGCGACCGGCTTGCGCTTGACCTGCGCCTCGACCGCCAAGGGCTGGATCGTCCAGTGCCCGTCCCAGCGCAGCAGCCCGATGCACGCGGTCGACGCGGCGACCAGCGCGGGCGTCAGCGGGCCGGCACCGTGCATACGCTCGATGTCCACCTCGACGGTCAGGCCCGGCAGGGTGAGCGTGACGCCGTCGTCGTGCGCGGCCGCCGTGTACCCCTCCAGCAGCACCGGCTCGGCGATCCGGACCGGATGCCGCTCCAGCGGCGGAACCGGCGCGGCGCTCGCAGCCGCGAGCTGCACCCGTGCGGTGGCGAACGGCTCGGCGGGCGCTCCCGCCTTCGCGTTCCCGTCGGACCAGATCAGGTCGCCGCCCGCGGTGACCGGCATGTCCGTCAGGTCCATGGCGCGCTGCTCGGTGACCGCCGCCAGCAGCGCGCTGTGGCCGCGAAGCAACTGCCACACGCCCGACCCGACCAGTGTGTCCACCTTCGGGGTGGAGACGCTCGCGCGGACCAGGCGTGGCCCGTCAGCGGTCTCCAGCACCGCGTGCACCTGCGCCTGCACCGCGGTCGGGTGCTCGTGCAGGTCGATCCCGAGCGGCAGCAGCCGCCCCGACACCGTGCCCGGCTCGGGCGCGGCGAGCGCGCCCGGCTGGGCCAGCAGCACCGCGCGGGCCCACAGGTCGGCCCAGCGGCGCACCGGCACCCGCGGCATCGTCGCGCCCGGCGCGCACGCCCGCAGCTCCCCGGCGAACCCGTCGAGCAGCGCACCGAGCCGGCGCAGGCGTGGTTCGGCGAGCAGCGCCTGCACCGCCTGGTCGGCGTGCGACACGAGGTCGTGGTCGATGCCGCGCCAGCCCGCGATGGCCAGATCGGACAGCCAGGACCGGGCCGCCGCGAGCAGGTTGTCGGCTCCCGCCATGCTGCCCGGTCCGGGTGCGGGCCAGGCCTCGCGGTTGCGTCCGGCCGCCTCGTCGAGCCGGGCCAGCAGCGCGTCGTGGGACGCGCCGAGCAGCGCCGAGCGCGCCGCCACCAGTGCCGCCAGGTGCTCGTCGGAGATCGAACCGGCGATGGTCTTCTCCACCGCCTCGGCGACGCGTCCGGCCAGCGGGGTCCCCGCCACCGCGGCGGCGAGCGCGTGCAGCGCCGCGATCTGCTCCACGCCCGGCCGCAGCAGCCCGCCCACCAGCGCGCCGTCGAACCCGGCCACCACCTCGTACGCCTCGGACACCCCGTCGACCGGGGCCGCCAGCAGGTCGAACCGCATCAGCGCACCGCCCCGCCGGCCGGGAACCAGTGCAGCTCGGGCAGCGGCTCGGTGGTGGCAGCCAGCTCCAGGTAGGCCAGGTGCCGCAGGAAGCGGCTGAACACCGGCGCGCCCGCCGACGGCTCGTGCCACGGGTCGACCGCCGCCAGCACCGCCGCGCCCGTCGTGGCGTCCTCGGCGACGTCGGCGCGCACGTAGCGGGCGACGCGTTCGACGCCGTACTGCAGCACGGCCTCGTCGGCCAGGGCACGCAGGTGGTTGCAGCCGCCACGGCGGATGCCGCCGCACGGGCGGTTGTTGTTGGTGCTGCAGTGGAACGAGTGGTTCGCGGCCGTCAGCGAGGACACGTACACCCGCTCGATGTCCGAGCCGCTGGACACCACTCCCTGCAGCCGGCCGTCGGCCAGCTCCACGAACGGCACCTTGGCGAGTTTGCGCGGCCGCGCGGGCGCGACCACGCGCGCGGCGCTGCGCTCCTCCCACGGTTTCCGGGCAGCATTCACCCTGCCTGCACCTCCTTGAACGGTGGTTCCACCGGCCAAGGTCGGCTTCGGCGGCGCGGTGAAATTACCGTCGCCGCCCGACAGTTTCCACTCGGCTGCCGGACTTCTACGTGAACGTCAAAGACTTCACCGCCACCAACGCCGTCTACGAGTGGTTCATGCCGCACCCGCCGCCGGCCCGCTCAGCCCCGGCCAATGTCCGCCTGCCGCAATCTGCTCATCTCCATCGAGGCGATCGCCGCCCTCGCCGGCTGAGCGAAGGCTACGACAGTTCGAGCACGTCGTACGGGTCGAGCACATCGGCGTAGCGGTCGGGGTGGAACGTGGCGAGCGTGGCGCCCAGGTCCTGGACGGCGGCGACCGCGTGGGCCGGGCCGTGGCCGAGGGAACGGGCCGAGGCGGCGACGGCGGGCACGAGGTCGGTGTGCATCGGCAGCACCTGCACCGGGCTGTCCGCGCGTCCGATCAGGTCGGTGAGCAGGCTCTGCTCTTCCTTGCCGAGGTCGGGCCACAGGTCGACGAGCGCGAGCACCGGTATCCCGGCCAGGTCGCCGTCTTCGGCGACGGTCTGCAGCAGCTCGCCCACCGACACGCTGTCCAGCCGGGCGTAGGCGCGCAGCGCGGAGGCGTCCAGCACGACGGTGATGTTCACGCGGCCTGCCGGCGGCCGGCCCGCTCGCGGCGCACCCGGTGCAGCCGGTCGCGCATCGCCGCCACGCCCGCGTCGGTGATCGCCTGCTCGCCGGTGTAGCCGTGCTCGGCGAGCATCGCCTTGATCCGGTCGAGGCGGCGGTCCTTCTCGATCAGGCTCGCCAGGTACGCCGAGGTGTTCCCGTTGCCCTTGGCGCGGGCGTACTCGGCCAGGTCCACGGGAAGGCTGATCGAGGTGCGGTCGACCTGTTCTCGGTTCATACGATTACTGTACTCCGTAATACTGATCAACCGACGGTGATGACGACGTTGCCGGTCTTGTGGCCGGTGTCGACGTAGCGGTGCGCCTCAGCGATCCGCTCCAGCGGGTAGGTCCGGTCGACGACGATGCGCAGCCGGTCCCGCTCGATGAGGTCGCGCAGGTAGACCAGCAGGTCGGCCTTGTTCACCGACATGCCGCCGACGACGCGGCGGCCCCCGGTCAGCGCGGTCAGCCAGACCAGCGGGACGTTGTGCAGCCCGGTCGTCGGCACATAGCAGCCCTTCGGGGTGAGCGAGCCCCGGCAGGCGCGGAAGGAGCTGCCCGCGATCGTGTCGAAGACGACGTCGTAGCGCTCGCCGTTCGCGGTGAAGTCGTCCTTCGTGTAGTCGATGACGTGGTCGGCGCCGAGCTCGGCGACCAGGGCGGTGTTGCGGGTGCCGCAGACGGCGGTGACGTGCGCGCCGAGGTGCTTGGCGAGCTGCACCGCGTACGTGCCGACGCTGCCGGACGCGCCGACGATCAGGCCCGCTGCCGGACCACCCGCATCGGCACTAACCCTGAACCTGCCCCTTAAGCCGTCAGACGGTCTCGTCGTTGAGGACGCTGCTGATGCCGCGCAGCTGTGCGGCGTACGCCCTGCCGATGAGGGTCGGCGGCATCAACCTGGTCAGCGCGCGTACCAGCGGGGGCAGTGGCTTGTTGGTCTGCTCGCTCGCGGCGCGCCGGGAGACCTTGCGCACCCGGCGGGCGCGCAGCGCCTCGTAACGCCGCAGCGCGCCGGGCAGGTCGGCGGTGTCGCCCCGCAGCGCGCGGCTGAGCAGCCAGGCGTCTTCGAGGGCCTGGTTGGCGCCCTGCGCCTGGGTGGGCGGGAAGGCGTGCGCGGCGTCGCCGAGCAGCGTCGCCCCGCCGCGTCCCCACTGGTCGGGGATGCGATGGGTGACGTGCCGGAACGACTCCAGGTCCTGGTCCCGGATCTGCCGCAGCAGCCCCTGCACGAGCGGGCCGTATCCGGCGAAGCGCGCGGCCAGCTCGGCGGCGGGCGAGTCGCCCAGCGGCCGGTGCACGTCGAACCACCACATGAGCAGCCCGTCGCCGGACGGCAGCAGCCCGACGAGGCCGGCGTCGCCGACGACGCAGACGCCGGTGGTGCCGCCGACCAGCTCCGGCAGCGCGGGTGTCAGGCCCTGCCAGGTGGTCCACTCGTTCTCGGCGGCCGGTGCGGGGTCGAGGACCGCGCGGCGTACGGCGGAGCGGTGCCCGTCCGCGCCCACCACGACGTCGGCCTCGTGGCGGCCGCCGGTGGCGTCGATCGCCACCACGCCACGGGGGTGGACCTCGACGTCGACGATCTCGCGCGAGAACTCCACCGGCACACCCTGCGCGAGATGCCTGACCAGGCGGTCGCGGGGCACCGACGTCACGGCGAAGCCGATCCGGCGGGCCGGCACCGTCAGGTCGGCGGTGACCATGGTCCGGCCGTCGGCGGTGTCGAACCGCAGCCAGTCGAGCCGCCCACCGAACCCGGCCAGCGGCGCGCCGAGCCCGGCGAGCGCGGCCGCCCCGTTGCTGAAGATCGTGACGGCCGCTCCGCCGGTGCGCAGCTCAGGGGCTTGCTCGAACACGCGGACCTCGTGCCCGGCCCCGGCGAGTCCCCGAGCGAGGGCCAGCCCGCCGACGCCGCCTCCCGCGATCAGCACCTTCACCGCGACACTCCCATTCACTACGTACGTTGTACAACGGATGGTGCCATACAATGCTCAGGTGCCGCCACCCAACGAACAGCGCCGGGCGCAGCTCACCGACGCGGCGATCGACCTGCTCGTGGAATCGGGTGTGCACGGCGTCACCCACCGGGCCGTCGACCGGCGCGCCGGACTGCCCGCCGGGACGGCGTCGAACTACTTCCGCAGCCGCGAGGCCCTACTCGTGGCGACGGCCGGGCGCGTCGTCGAGCGTCACCAGGCCGACATGGCCGACGCCGCACGAGCCGAGCCCGTCCCCGCCTCTAACGACGGCGTACAGCGGGCGACCGACCTCATCGCCGGTTCGCTGCTGCTGGCGGCAGGCCCTCACCGGGCCCGGTACCTGGCGATCTTCGAGCTGCGCCTGGAAAGCCTGCGGCGGCCCGCCTTGGCAGCGGCGCTCGACGAGCTGATGGCGGCGATGGCGTCCTTCACCGGCGGCCACCACGCCGACCTCGGCCTGGACATCCCGCCGGCCGCGATCCCACCGATGCTCGTGATGTACGGCGGAGCGCTGTTCGCACTGGTCACCGGACCGGTTGAGGCAGTGACGCGCGAGGTGGCACACCCGCTCGCGGTCGCGATCGTGGAAGGCGGGCTCGCCGCGGCCCGAAACGGCGAATCGGGCCGCTGACCGAAACGAGCGGCTCAGGCCGCCAGACCGTGCGTCTGGGCGTACGCATGGCAGCGCGCCATGTAGTCCTCGGTGAGGTCGAACATCGCGTCGCCGAGCTGTTCCAGGCGTACGACGGCTTCGGCGGACAACCCTTCGACAAGATCGTCCTTAACCTCATCGGTCATGGTCGCCGGATCGAGCCCCACGGTCGCGAACACCTGCGCCACCAGCTCACCGACCTGCGTGGCGCCGACCGCGGCGAGCGCCGTGGCCGTCTCACGCAACCGGTCAGCCGACGACATGTCCAGCCATCCGAGGAAACCGTTCGGCGCGACGGTGATGTCGATCCAGGCCAGGTCGCTCAGCACGCGTTCCGGGGCCGACAGCTCCACGCCGTGCGCCGCTTTCACCTCGACGGCGTGGGCGAGGTCGAGGACCACCGTCTGCGCGTCACCCATGCTGGTCCTCCCGGGTCGATGCGGCCCGCCGGTCGGCGGGCGATGGAGGTTACCCGACGGAGGGAAAGCTCCGACCGCAGCCGCGACCAGACACTGAGAGTGTGATGGCCTTCACCAGCTGTCACATACTCCGCGGCTGCCCTGTCTTAGCTGTTTGAGCAGGGCAAACCTTACGAAACGGAGAACACCATGACCGACCAGAAGCCGACCGTCGTCCTCGTGCACGGCGCCTTCGCCGAATCCGCGAGCTGGTCCGGGGTCGTGCAGCGGTTGCAGGAAAGGTCGATCGACGTCGTGGCGGTCGGCAATCCGCTGCGCAGCGTGCAGGGCGACGCCGCCTACATACGCGACGTGATCGCCGCGATCAGCGGACCCGTGGTGCTCGTCGGCCACTCGTACGGCGGCATAGTCATCACCGAGGCCGCGGCCGGCAGCGACAAGGTCGCCGGCCTGGTCTACGTCTGCGCGTTCGCGCCCGACCACGGCGAGTCCGCGATCGAGCTGTCGGGCCGCTTCCCCGGCAGCACCCTGGGCCAGGCGCTGACCGCCTACCCGGTCTCGACCGGCGGCAACGAGCTCGCCATCCGGCGGGACGTGTTCCACCAGCAGTTCGCCGCCGACGTGCCGACCGAGCGGGCCGCCGTGATGTACGCGACCCAGCGCCCGGTCACCGAGCTCGCCCTGACCACGGGGCTGCCCGCGGCCGCACCGGCGTGGGCGTCGATCCCGTCGTGGTTCGTCATCGGCGACGCCGACCTGTGCATCCCCGCGGAGCTGCAGCGGTTCCTGGCGAACCGCGCCGGTGCCAAGAGCGTCCGCGAGGTGCCGGGCGCGTCCCACGCGATCAGCGTCTCCCGGCCCGACGCCGTAGCCGCGTCGATCATCGAGGCCGTCGAGGCGGCCTGATCAGAGCCGGGGGTGGGGTCCTGGTTGTCTCCTCGGACCTCACCCCCATCCACGGGCGACGCGACGGAGAAGGGGCGGCAGTGCGGTGAAGACCAGTCGGGTAGAGGCGTTCAGTGACGGCGTGCTCGCCATCGTCATCACGATCATGGTGCTGGAACTGCGGGTGCCGGAAGGCCACGAGCTGTCGGACCTGCTCGGCATGACGGGCACCGGGTTGCTGACCTATCTGCTCAGTTTCGTCTACATCGGCATCTACTGGAACAGCCACCACCACATGTTCCACCTCGTGGAGCGGGTCAGCGGCGGGGTGCTGTGGGCGAACCTGGCGCTGCTGTTCTGCCTGTCGCTGTTCCCGTTCACGACGGCCTGGGTCGACGAGTCGGGCTTCGCCCGCACGCCGGTCGTCCTCTACGGGGTGAACCTGCTCGCCTCGGCGCTGGCCTACGTCGTGCTGCAGAACGTGATCATCCGGCACCAGGGGCCGGACTCGGCGCTGCGGCAGGCCGTCGGCCGCGACCGCAAGGGCAAGGCGTCGCTCGTGCTCGACGTCGCCGGCATCCTCAGCGCGCTGCTCATCCCCGGTCAGGCCGGGGTATGGCTCGCGCTGGGCTGCTTCGTCGCCGTCGTGGTCATGTGGGTCGTGCCCGACCCTCGCATCGACCGGATCGCCCGCGGGCCCGCCGAACCTGCCTGACCGGGCCCACACGGCCGACGGGCATCCACTACGTTGGCCGCCATGGGATTGCTGGGAAGGTTCTTCGGATCGCCCCGGGACAGGTTCGCGGCCGAGGCGCTCCGGATCGCCCGGCAGGCCCCCGGGGTCCGGCAGGTCAACTACGACGCGGGCAAGTTCGCGATCGCCGCCTGGCGTGACGGCGCCACCGCCCCGGTGTGGATCTACCTGTCGAACGTCTTCGCGGAGAGCGAGGGTGCCGGGGCGGCCGCCCGCCGGGACCGGATCACGCAGCTCGTGCGCATCATCATGACCCCGCACGACGACGAGACCTGGCACGAGGTGCGCCACCGGCTGCGGCCGGTGCTGCGGGCGGAGACCTTCGGGCAGGGCGGGCCGATGGGCATGGTCCCGCCGCTGTCCCGCGCCGCCCTGCCGCACCTGCGGGAACTGGTGGTCGTCGACCGCCCAGAGTCCATGGCGTACGTGACCCCGGCCCGGCTCGACGAGTGGGAGGTCACCGCCGACGAGGTCTTCGCCGCCGCCCGCGAGAACCTGCAGCGCCTGGCCGAACGCTCGCTGAGCCGCGACTGGCCCGACGCCGGCGCGCTGATCCGCATGGTCGACACCGGCGACGCCTACTTCACCTCACTGCTGCTGGCCCCTGGCTGGCTGGCCGGGATCAGCCACGCGATGGACGCGCAGGTGGTCGCGTTCGTGCCCGACGTCAACACGGTCCTGCTGTGCCCGGTCGGCGAAGGCGGCATGCCCGGCCTGTTCTCCCTGGTGGAGAGCGAGTTCAATGAGGCGACGCGCGGGGTGTCGCCGGTCGGTTACGTCGCCGACGAGCGCGGCCGCGTCGCGCCGTACGCCCCGCCACCGGGCCACCCGGACCACGTGCCCGCCCAGCGCGCCCAGGTCGTGCTCGCCCACACCGAGTACGGCGCGCAGACCCGCTGGCTGTCGACGCAGTACGCCGAGCACGGCATCGACGTGTTCGTGGCGTCACTCATCGCCGCGGCCCGCCCCGACGAGCCGGCGATCACCGTCACCACCTGGACCGACGGCATCACCACCCTGCTGCCGGAGGCGGATTTCGTCTCCTTCGTCCGCGACGGCGAGAGCTGGGGCCGGGTGCCGTGGCGCGACGTGGCCCGGCTCGTCGAGCTGACCCCCGAGCCGCTGCTCGCACCGACCCGCTACCGGGTCGGCGACTGGCCCGCGCCGGAGGTCATGGCACAGCTGCGCGCCCACGCGGTCGACTGAGCCGCCGGGACCCGCGGCGAAACCCGGCCCTCGGGCGCACCGTCACGGACCGAGGACCGTCGGCAGGGCGGCAACCAGCCGTTCGAGCCAGGGTCCGGCCGACTGTCCGCCGAGGTCGCCGGGCCAGTCGATGCGCCAGGACCGCACCCGGTCCGGGTGGTAGGCGTCCGGATCGGACACCCGTCGCGACAGCTCGCGCCGCAGACGGCCGGTCAGGCGCGCACCGGCGCGTTCGGCGAGCAGCACCGCGTCGTACAGGTCCTTGCCCGCGGACGTGCCGTCGGCCGCCTGGTCATGGTGCAGCCAGTGCAGCTTCCAGGCCAGCGACAGCTCCGGGCCCGCCGTCCACACCGCGGTCGGCGGGCCGCCCGCGGACCGGGGGATCGCGGTGAGCACCGGCGGTTCCGGCAGGCGCTCGTCGTAGGAGAAGTCGAGCTGCAGCAGCCCGTGCACCGTCTCGTCGACCCGCCAAGGCAGCAGCAGACGTGTGCCGCCCGCCCCGTCCTCCTCGCCGTCGTACGCGTACGTCCAGCCGTGGTCGATCTCGGCCCGGTCGGCGTCGAACCGTACGCCGCCTTCGGCCTGCGGCTGCCGGTGCACCAGTTCCAGGACGTCCTCGTGCGGACGGTCCAGTTCCATCCGGTCCAACGGCGGCATCCAGCGCAGGCCTTCGGGCGGCAGCACCGCACGGATCCCGCCGGTGTCGAAGTCGTCCGAGTCCCACATCTCGTCACCGGCCGCGCCGTGAGCAGCCTCCGGCCAGGTACGCACCCGGTCGAGCTTGTCCACGTACGGAAAGGGGAAGGCGGGGTCCACCGGCACCCAGGCCACGGGGCGTACGACCCAGTCCAGGTCGCCCGGTTCGCGCGCCCGCTCCCCCGCCCAGGCCAGCATGGTCATGCTGCCGCGCAGCACCAGCCGGTCCCCGCAGGGCGCGGCGGCGACGAGGGCTAGCACATGATCGAGCGCTGCCCGGTGAGCAGCCCGGCGGCGCTCGCACGCAGGTGACGGCGTGCTCTCGGACCGACCCGCGAAACCCATGCCGACCGCCCCCGCCGAGACACCACCCTTCGTGGCGCGCACCGGCGCAGAGGTTAGGCGCGGGGTCCGACAACGGTCCACGACCGCTCGCATCGGACGAACGGGATGAACAGTCCGATGCGAGCGAAACGGCAGATCAGGTGAAGATGCTGACTCCACCCGGGCCCACCAGCAGGCCGACGACGATCAGCACGATCCCCCAGAGGATCTCCCTGCGCAGCAGGGCGAAGATACCCGCGATCACCAGCACGACCGCGAGGATCCACAGCAGCGTGGCCATCATTTCCTCCCTTGTGACCGGCCGGCCCTGGTCGGGCAGGAATCCCGGTGGCGCTCCGATGCGGTCTGCGACGGCCGACCGGACGCACTACATTCCGGGTACCCAAGGTGGAAACATGGCAAACCGGCCACGCCCGCCGGTGCCGGGGTCAGCCGACCTCGACCGGGTCCAGGCGCAGGCGCTCGATCAGGTGCGCCCGGTGCATGTTCGCCACGGCGGCGACCAGGTCCGGGTGCCGCAGCAGGGCCGCGGCGCGGGCGTCGTCGGCGTCGGGCGCGGTGAGGCGGCCGAAGTCACGGTCGACGACCTGGGCGTGCTCGCAGTCGGCGGTCGCGGCCACCGCGTCGGCAGCCAGCCGCGGGTCCGACAGCAGGCAGGCCGCCCAGCTCGCGACGACCTCGTCGACCCACCCGCGCCAGATCCGGTCGGCGGCGGAGGGCTCCTCGTGCTCGTCGGCGCGCATGACGCGGTCCAGCCCGCCGGAGCCGCCCGGCCCGAGCATCGCCAGCAGCCCGGCGTCCAGCTCCGTGGGGTAGCGCAGCCACGCCGCGACCGTGGCCGCCTGCCGGGCCTGCGCCAGCACGCGGGCAGCCTGCGCCGGCCCGCCGTCGGACGGGTAGGCCCGGGTCAGCCAGTGGGTGGTGGCGGCGATCACGGGGGCCAGGCCTGCGGTCACGTCTACCTCATTCGGGGTGCGCGGGGCCGCGCCGATGCGGCCTGCCCCGCCGGGGCAGCGAGGATCAGCAATGTTAGCCACGACCAGGGCCGAGAGCAATCCATGATCTTGATTGGGTACGCTCAGCGGGCCACCGGGATGTGACATGTCCGATACGCCGGGGTACAACTTCGGGGTGAGCCGCGATCCCGCCGCCGACCTGCTGGCCATCGCCGTGGAGCTGGAAAGCGCCGGCGAGGCCGGTTACCGCATCCGGGCGTTCCGCCGGGCCGCGCAGACCGTCGCCGCCACCGACCCCGCCGACCTGGCCGGCCGCGCCGCCCAGGGCACCCTGGCCAAGCTGCCCGGCCTGGGCGAGGTCACCGCCCGCTGCGTGGCGGAGTCACTGGCCGGGGAGCAACCGGTCTACCTGCGGCGGCTGCTGGCCACCGCCGACCGGCCGCTCGACGAGGCCACCGAGGAGCTGCACCGTGCGCTGCGGGACGACTGCCACAGCCACTCCGACTGGTCCGACGGCGCGGAGCCGATCGAGGCGATGGCCGCCGCGCGGCTGCTGCGGCTCGCCGTCGAGGCGGGCTGCCTGTTCGCCATCGACTCCGACGCCCACTACAGCGTCCAGCTGGACTGGCTGCGCTTCGGCTGCGAGCGCGCCGCCCGGTGCGGTGTGCCGGTGGACCGGGTGGTCAACACCTGGCCACTGGACCGGCTGCTGGCCTGGACCCGCCGCGACCGTTCCTGACCGTCAGCGGGTTCCCTCGCGGTGCTCCAGGCCGACGGCGTCGCGCAGCTCGACCATGTCCTGGATCAGTTGCTCCTTGTCCTCGCCCTGCGCCTCCATCAGGTCGGCCAGCCCGTCGGCGATCGCGTTGAGCTTGTGCTGCACCGCCTCGTTGGCCCGGGTCTGGCTGTTCTGCAGCAGCGCCACCATGAGGAACGTGACGATGGTGGTGGCCGTGTTGATGATCAACTGCCAGGTGTCGACCGTGCCGATGAACACGATCGACGGCGCCCAGACCAGGATGAGCAGCACGCACAGCGCGAAGAACCACGCCTTCGACGCGAAGTTGCTGGCCGCCTCCGCGAAGTGATCGAACATCGACATGTCCTTGCCGGACACCGATGAGGGCATGTCTTCCTTGCGCCCGGTCATGGCCGGCCTCCCGTCGTCAACCGCACATCCCGGTATTGCCCGCCCGCGCCGCTTTCCATGCCTGCGCGGCCGCCCGGTCCCGCGACTGCCGCGAAGTCCGGATCGAGTACGGGGAACCGCGGGCCGCTCGCGACGGTCAGTACCGGGGAGCACTGGCAAGATCCGCACATCGGAGGTAACACGCACCATGCCCGACGAGCCGGAGATGCTGCCCGCGCTGGAGGAGCACGCGTACCGCCTGCTGGTGAAACTGGACCGGGCCCGGCCCGATGACCTCGCCGCGATCACGACGCTGTCGCACGCCGAGGCCGCCCGGGTGCTGCAGGCGCTGCAGGCACGGGGCCTGGCCGCGGTCCAGCCCGGCGAGCAGGCGGTGTTCCGCCCGCTGCCGCCCGACGTCGCCCTCGGCAACCACCTGCTGCGCCGGTACGAAGCGCTGGAGCGGGCCCGGCAACTGGTCGCCGACCTGAACGACGAGTACCGCGCGGGCGTGCGCCGCCTGGAGGCCGACCACCTCGTCGAGGTGGTCGTCGGCGGCGCGGCGCTGCGGGAGCGGCTGCGCCAGCTGCAGGACGGCGCCCGCCAGGAGATGCTCTGGTTCTGCCGGTCCAACCCCGTCGCGCTGCCCAGCGGCGAGAACACCGCGGAACTGGACGCCCTGCGCCGCGGCGTGCGCTACCAGGTGATCTACGACCGCGAGTTTCTGCAGTCGCCCGGTGTGCTCGACAACGCGCAGGCCGCGATGCGCCTCGGGCAGCAGGCCCGCACCCTGCCCAGCCTGCCGATCCGGATCGCCATCGCCGACCGGGCCATCGCGATCTGCCCGCTGGTCCGCGAGACCGGCGGCGGCGAACCCACCGCCGCCGTGATCGGCCAGAGCGAGCTGCTGACCGCCGTCGTCGCGCTGTTCGACGCGTACTGGGCCATGGCCACCCCGATCCACCCCTCCGGCGAGGCGGCCGCCGACGGCCCCGACGACTCCGACCTGTACGTGCTGTCCCTGATGATCGGCGGCCTGCCCGACAAGGCCATCGCCTCCCAGCTCGGGGTCAGCCGCCGCACCGTCCAACGCCGACTCGACCGGCTGATGGGCCTCGCCGGCGTGGACACCCGCCCCGGCCTGGCGTTCCACGCGGCCCGCCACGGCTGGCTCTGACCCGCGGCCGCGACGCGGAATCGATCACCGGCGGCTGGTTAGTATCGGGCCATGCCGCTGACCGCGCTGGACGTCGACCGGTTCGAAGCCGCCAGGCCGCGCCTGGAGGCCGTCGCCTACCGCCTGCTCGGCTCGTCCGCGGAGGCCGAGGACGCCGTGCAGGAGACGTACCTGCGCTGGCAGGCCACCGACGTCGAGCGCATCGAGGTCCCCGAGGCCTGGCTGACCAAGGTCCTCACCAACCTGTGCCTCAACCAGCTCACCTCCGCGCGGGCGCGCCGCGAGACGTACGTGGGCCAGTGGCTGCCCGAGCCGCTGCTCGCCGGCGACCCGATGCTCGGCCCGGCCGACACCGCCGAGCAGCGCGAATCGGTCTCCTACGCCGTCCTCACCCTGATGGAGCGCCTGTCCCCCAACGAGCGCGCCGTGTACGTGCTGCGCGAGGCGTTCGACTACCCGCACCGGGAGATCGCCGAGATCCTCGACCTCAGCGAGGCCGCCAGCCAGCAGATCTTCCACCGCGCGAAGAAGCACGTCGCCGACGGCAAGGCCCGCACCGAGATCGACGAGGCCGCCGCCCGGCGCATCGTCGAGGAGTTCCTGGCCGCCGCACCAGCGGCCGCACGGAGCCGCTGGTGCGGCTGCTCACCGCCGACGCCATCGCGATCGGCGACGGCGGTGGCAAGGTCCCGGCCCGCGCCAGGGCGTTCGAGGGCGCGGTCGCGGTCGCGAAGTTCCTGTGGGGCCTGTTCCGGCCCGCCGAGGCCAAGCGCGCCATCATCGGCGGCTCGCCGGAGATCTACGCGACGACCGCCAACGGCGACCCCGCCGCGGTGGCCGTCGTGGACGGCCGGGTCGTCGGCATCATGTGCCTGGAGGTCACCGCCGAGGGCATCGCCGCGTCCCGCAACCAGGTCAACCCCGACAAGCTCGCCCGCGCGACCGCGCGCTGGGCCGCCACCGAGCACGGGAAACCTTTGTTCACCGCGTTCTGATCCCCCTGTGACCTGCTTCACAGCTGTTCCTGTCAGGAAACGGCGGGCTGCCCGGTTCAAGAGGCGAACCCGCGAAGACAGGAGCAAGGACATGAAGCACCGCATCGTCGTCCTCGGAGCCGGATACACCGGAGCCACCGCCGCCGGCCGTCTCGCCAAGCGGCTGCACCACGAGGACGTCGCCATCACGCTGGTCAACGCCGATCCCGACTTCGTCGAACGGGTACGCATGCACCAGCTGGCCGCCGGCCAGGACCTCACGCCCCGGCCGCTGCGCGAGATGTTCGCGGGCACCGGCGTCGAGCTGCGGCTCACGAAGGTCACCGGCGTCGACGTCGAGCGCAAGACCGTCGCCGTCGCGGACGGCGCCGAACTCGCCTACGACACCCTCGTCTACGCCCTCGGCAGCGGCTGGAACACCCAGGGCGTGCCCGGGACGGCCGAGCACGCGTACGAGATCGCGAGCCGCCCCGGCGCGCTGCGGCTGCGCGAGCGCCTGGCTCGCCTCGACGCCGGGCAGGCCGTGGTCGTGGTCGGCGGCGGCCTCACCGGCCTGGAGGCCGCGACCGAGATCGCCGAGACCCGCCCCGACCTCAAGGTTGCCCTGGCCGCCCGTGGCGGCCTCGGCGACTGGCTCTCGCCCAAGGGCCGCGAGCACCTGCGCAAGGTCGCCGGCAAGCTCGGCATCACCGTGTACGAGGACGCCGCCGTCACCCGCGTCGACGCCGACCGGGTCGCCCTCGCCGACGGCCGGACCGTCCCGGCCGCGGTCACCGTGTGGACCACCGGTTTCGCGGTCCACCCGATCGCGCAGGCGACGACCCTGGAGGTCACCGGCACCGGTCAGATCGTGGTCGACGGCACCATGCGCTCGGTCTCGCACCCGGACGTGTACGCGGTCGGCGACGCCGCGATGGCGATCGGTGCCGGGGACAAGCCGCTGCGCATGTCGTGCGCGTCGGGAACCCCGATGGCGTGGCAGGCCGCCGACGCGATCGCGGCCCGCCTGACCGGCGGCAAGCTGCCGACCGCGCACCTGCGCTACTTCAACCAGTGCATCTCGCTGGGCCGCAGGGAGGGCCTGATCCAGTACGTCACCGCGGACGACGTCGCCAAGCCGGCTGTCCTGACCGGACGGCTCGCGGCCGCGTACAAGGAGGTCATCTGCAAAGGCGCGGCCTGGGGCGTGGCCAACCCGACGCTGGCAATGCCGACCCGGCGCCGCCGCGCCGCGCGGGACACGGTCGCCACGGCCGTCAACGCGCTCGCGTAGCGCACGAAAGCGGCACGGGCGCCTCGTGACGAAGGCGCCCGTGCCGCGGGCTGGTCGCTCGGCGGGCGTGCGGCGCGGTCACCTACCGCTGTCCGGCATCGTGCGGATCGTGGTGCCCGGTGCGACATCCCTGGTGAGGCCGTACCAGTAGAAGGTGAACAGGTCGTGTTCGCGGCCGTGGTCGAGCCGCTTGGCGACCTTGTTGTGCGGGAAGCCGCGCAGGCCGTTCGGCATCTCGACCACGGCCGCCCTCTCGTTCGCGTCGTAGGCCCAGCGGCCGCCGCCGTGGCGCACCATCAGCTCGCCGACGTACGCGCCCATCCCCATGATCATGCTGTGGCGGTACGCGGCCGGCGGATCCGTCGCCAGGAAGGCGTCGCAGAGGTCGTCCAGCCGCGACGCCTCGGTCGAGTCCCACCCGAGCGCCTGGCCTTCTTCCGCGGAGCCTTTGACGAAGGCCTCCGCCAACTCGCGCATGACCTTGGCGGTCTCCGCGTCGCTCGGGTCGGCGCGCCTGCGGAATCGGTCCAGGAGCCAACGCATGTACTTCCGCCTTCCAGCCAAGGGGGCGCAGCGTATCAAGCGGGGAATCGGTGCCGGCGCGGCGGAGCTACCGCTGCTCGGCCGCCTTGGCGAAGACGTCCAGGACGCCGCGCCAGCCGCCGCCGCCGACGAGCCCGTCGCGCATCGCCTGACCCGCCACGAGCCGGTCGAAGTGACGGTGCTCCAGTTCGACGACCGTCTGCTCGGGTCCCTCGGCGGTGAACCGGACCTCGATCTCGCTGGCGTGGGCGGGCTCGGGGTCGTACTCCCACCTGCCGTTGATCTGCCAGGTGAGGACCAGGCGGTGCGGGGGCTCCCAGGCGAGCACCGTGCCCCAGTCGCATTCGCTGCCGTCGACTCCCCGCTCGTACCAGCGTCCCCCGACGCGGGGTTCGACGACGGCCTCGGCCAGGTCGGCCTGTCCGATGTGGTACTGCGCCGGCCACCAGCTGCCGAACGATCGGGTGAACAGGTCGAATGCCCGCTCGGCGGGCAGGCCGACGGTGACCCTGCCGTGCAGCGGCGGGAGCGTGGGTGCGGTCATGGCTTCTCCTCTTCGGGTGCGGTGTCGTTGTCCGCGGCCTTCTGGAAAGCCGTGAGCGCGTCCTGCCAGACGCGGTCCAGGTAGGCGCGCAGTGCGATCACTCCGTCGGGATTGAGCTGGTAGACCCGGCGCGTGCCGGCGGCGCGGCTGACGACCAGGCCGCCGTCCTTGAGCACGCGCAGGTGCTGGGACACCGCGGGCCGGCTGATCGGCAGGCGGTCGGCCAGTTCGCCCACCGAGCACGGTTGCCGGGCGAGCAGCTCGAAGATCGCGCGCCGGGTCGGATCCCCGAGAAGTCCCAGGCCCGGATCTCCGTAAGTGTCCACGAACGGTAAGCCTAGACTTACATAGACGTTGGCGCAATGCGTGAAGGGGCGCCCTCCCGGCCGGAGGGCGCCCCTTCACGGCGCGCTAGCGCAGGTCGTACGCGTGCACGACGGTCTGGGTGACCGTGTTGCCCGCACCGTCGGTGGCCCGGGTGCGCAGCGAGACACTGCCCGAACCGGCCGGGATGTGCGCGGTGTACGCGTCACCGCGCCCCGTCACCCGCACCGCCCGCCAGGTCCGGCCCTCGTCGAACGACACCTGCACGACCAGCGTGGTGTGCCGCGGCGTGGGCAGACCGGCCTGGTGGCGCAATCCGATCCCGACGGTGTGCGCCCGTCCGGCGACCGAGCCGTTCAGGTCGGCGGGCACCCGGTAGTCGACCTGCAGCAGCGGCAGCGCCCGCGCCTGGTCGGCCGTCCCGGACCGGAACTCCCACACCGTGTCGGTACGGGTCGCCCGCACCCACTCCGGCGTGGTCCGCGCGGTCGTCAACTGCAGCCGGTACCCGGCCGCCCCGGCGGGCACCTCCACGTCGGCCATGGCACTGGCCATCTCCGCGACCAGCGTCCCGTCGCGCCACAGCTTGGCCGCGACCTCGTCGCCCTCGCGGAACCCGGCGTGCCCGGCGGCGTCGACGAACTCCGGCACCCGCAGCGACAGCACGTCACCGAGCCGGGTGGAGAGCAGCCCGGTCGCCGCGGCGGGCCGGACCACCGGCCCGAACCAGGTCTCCCGCGTCTTGCCGGGCCGGTAGCTGCGCGGCTGGTCGGTGATGCCGCCGGCCAGCGGACCCCAACCGCCCCACGGGTACTCCTGGTGCACCCGGTGCTGCCACACCGAGTCGCCCGCCGACACCCACTCCTCGCGGGTGGACGGCGTGGCCACGAAACGGGTGGTGTCGTTCCAGGAGTAGTCCTGCCACGGACGCCAGCCGAAACGCTGCTCACGGGCCCACGGCTCGCCGCCGTTGTGCGCGTATGAGGTGTCGATCCGCATCGAGTTCGCGGCGGTCACCTTGTGCACGATGCGCTGCGGGACGCGGCCCCGCTCGACGTGGAAGACGTCGTACAGGTATGGGCTCACCGGCGTGAGGACCAGCTCGATCGTCGCAGTGGACCGGGCGGTGCGGGCGAGCAGCTTCTGCCCGTCGTCGTACGCGACGACCATTGCCGGGATCGGCTCCCGCTCACCCTGCGGCTCCCACACCGTCCACGCCGACCAGTCGGCGGGGCGGACGATGATGATCGCCGCCGCGCCCGCCGCGGCCGCCGCCGCGATCTGCTCCTGCTCGGTGCGGTCGGACGCCGTCTCGACGAGCGCTACCGCGTCGCGCACGTGCGCCGCCGCGAGCTGCTGTGCCGTGCCGGTGCCGGCGCGGACCAGCTTGAGCCGCTTCGGGCCGTCGTAGCCGGGCGACAGGTGCAGCAGGTTGATGTCGAGCGGACCCTTCACCCCGTCGATCTGGGCTGCCACGATCGGCGCGACCAGCTGCCAGCGGGACGAGAACTCGTACTCACCCGCGCTCACCGGCTTCGTCGGGGTCACGTTGACCTGCTGCACGGTGCTGAAGTGCATGACGCCGTGGCTGATGGTGCGGCCGTTGCCGTGCACCCGGTGCACGTAGTAGCTGAGGATCGCCTGCTGCTCGGACGGCTTGGGCGTCTCGATCCGGATCGGGGTGCCCTTGCGCGCGTCGAGCAGCACGGTCATGTCCCCGGTGACCTTCAGTTCCGGGTCGGTGACCAGGGTGACCTGCTCGTCGAGCGGCGCACCGTGCTCGATGAGCCCCTGCAGCAGGTAGGTGCCCTCCTCGACCTCGACGGTGCCGTCGTTGCCGACGAGCCAGGTGAGGGTGTCGGAGCGGCTGTCCTCGCCGTGCAGCATGACGACCGGCGCGGAGCCGGGGTTGCCGGCCGGGTCGAGCGCCCGCAGGGTGACTTTGTGCCGCGGGCCGGCCAGGGTGAGGCCGACGGCCGTGCGCAGGGCGATCCCGCCGGGGCCGGTCGCCGTGATGACGCCGCTGTGCCGGCCCCTGTCCAGTTTGGCCTGGTCGAGGGTCGCGGTGACGTCGGCGGTGCCACCGGCGGGCACGGTGACCTGCCCGGTGGTGGTCAGGGCGTCGGTCTCGGCGACGGCCCGGTCGACGTTGCGCAGGTCCACGGTCAGGTCGAGGGTGACGGGCACACTGCCGGTGTTGGTGAACGTCAGCACACGGGTCGCCGCCTGCGCGGCCGGGGCGGTGGTGAGCAGGCCGAAGTCGGCGGTGGCGGTGCCGTACACGGTCTGCGCGACGGCCCGGGTCAGGTCGACCCGGCCCGCGCCCTGCTGGTACACCGTCAGCGACGCGTTGGCGCGGGCGGTGCTGACCAGAGCGTTCTTGAGCTGCCCGGCCTTCCAGCCCGGGTGCGCCTGGGCCAGCAGCGCGGCCGCTCCCGCCACGTGCGGGGTGGCCATCGACGTGCCCGACGCGGTGGTGTAGTTCGCATCGACGACGGTGCCCATCGACGTCCCGGCGGCACGGGCCGCGACGATGCCGACACCGGGCGCGGTGATCTCGGGCTTGAGGCCCTCGTCGCCGAGGCGCGGGCCGCGGCTGGAGAAATCGGCCAGATTCTCGTCCCGGTCGACTGCCCCGACGGTCAGCGCGGACGCGGCCGCGCCGGGCGAGCCGACAGCATAGTCGGAGCCGTCGTTGCCCGCCGCGATGACGAACAGGGTTCCATTGGCGGCGGTCAGCCGGTCCACGGCCAGGCTCATCGGGTCCTGGCCGTCGGTGGCCGAGCCGCCCAGGCTCATGCTGACGACCTCGGCACCCTGCTCGACGGCCCACTCCATGCCCGCGACGATCCACGACTCGTAGCCGGAGCCGCCGTCGTTGAGCACCTTGCCCACCAGCAGATTCGCGCCCGGTGCGACGCCCTTGCGGGTGCCGCCCGAGGCCGCGCCGGTGCCGCCGACGGTCGCGGCGACGTGCGTGCCGTGCCCGTGCCGGTCGACGACGTCGGGGCTGTCGGTGAAGTTGCGGGCCTGCCCGATACGTCCGGCCAGGTCGGGGTGGTTGGCGTCGACGCCGGTGTCCAGGATCGCCACGTCGACGCCCTTGCCGTCGAACCCGGCGGCCCAGGCGTCGGGCGCGCCGATCTGCGCGACACTGCGGTCCAGGGCGGCCTGCACGCGGCCGTCGAGCCAGATCCGCTCGATGCCGCCACCGAGGCGGCCGCCCTGCGCCGCACCGGACCGCGCGCTGCCCGTGTCGGCGTCGCCGTTGAAGCAGATGCCGTTGGCGATGTCGATCTGCGGGTCGCCGGTGCCGTCAGGCCCGGCGATGACGATGC